>NZ_JBYVYK010000023.1:46104-84793 GCF_058148405.1 Mycobacterium sp. DHQP2018-32-09
CAACCGCCCGCGAACGCCCGCCACGGCCGCACGAGGATGTCCTGGCACGCGGCGAGGAGCTTCGACGAGCCACGGACGTGCTCGATGAACAACACCTGGCCGTCGGGTCGAAGGACCCGCGCGATCTCGCGCAGCGCGCCCTCGGGGTCGGTGACCGTGCAGAGCACCAGAGTCGAGACGACGGTGTCGACCGAGGCGTCGGGCAACGGCAGACGCTCCGCGGGTGCCGCGATCACCCGTGCCGGGAGTGCGTGCCGGGCGAGGCGCCGGGCGAGCCTGCGGCGCATCCCGGGTTCGGGTTCGGTCATCAGGAGGTCGTCCACGGTGTCCGGATAGTGCGCGGCGTTCAATCCGGTGCCTGCCCCGATCTCCAGCACGCGGCCGCGCGCGTCTGCCACCAATGCGCGGCGCCGGCGACGCATTCCGGCGATCTCGCCCAGCCAGAGGAAGGGGTCGTACGCCAGGGCCATGACGCGGAGCCAACGAGGGTTGGGCGCAGCCGCGGGGGCGGCGGGCGGGTGCACGGATGCGGTGTCGGTCATGGATGCACGCTAGGAGGTGGTCGTCGCCGCCCGCATCGCCGAGCACGGCCAGTCATCGCGAGATGGCCGATACGGGCCATCTCACAGCAATCCGAGGCGCACGGCCTCGGCCACCGCTGCCGCCCGCGACGACTGGCCGAGCTTGGTGCGGACGTTGGCGACGTGCCGATGCACGGTGTGCGGACTCAGCGAGAGCTGCTCGGCGATCTCGCGATCGCCCAGTCCGCGGGCCACGCACGCGAGGATCTCGCGTTCGCGACCCGACAGTGTCGTCGACTCGGTGTGCGCCCCGGCCGCGGCCCGTCCGTCGGCTGCCAATGCCCGGCGACAGGCGCGGGCAACGGAATTCACGTCCCCGTACCACGGGAAGTGCGAGCGCCCGGCCAGGGGAACCAGGACCGCGCCGGGTATCCGTGCGGCCACCTCGCGGCCGAGCGCGTACGGCACCGCCCGATCGCCGCGACGATGCAACACGGTCGTCGGCGCGACGACCCGGGTGCACGACTCGCGGACGTCGAGGCCGTAGACCATGCGCAGCACGGCTGCCGCGGTCTGCGCTGTCGCCGCCTCGCGCTGCACCCGGGCGAAGCGTTCGACATCGGCCGCGGCGGCGCCGCTGAGGAAGACGTCACCGAGGAGCCGCGAGCCCAGTCCCCAGTGGGCGTCGACCGCCGACAGCACCGCACGAGCGACACGCGGCGTCGTCAGGTCAGCACCGTTGGCGTACGAGCCGTAGAGCACCAGCCGTTCGACGCGTTCCGGGAAGGCCGCGGCGAACGCCACGGCCGTGCAGCTTCCCGACGAGCCGCCGATCAAGGAGACCCGGTCGACGTCCAGCTCGTCGAGGAGCGCCCGAAGCGTGGCGACCTCGCCGTCGAGTGTCAGGTCGTCGTCGCGGACGGCGCGGTCCGACATGCCCACGCCGAGCCTGTCGTAGCGGACGAGGGTGTGGTCGACCGCGGCACGCTCCCAGAACTGCCGGACGTTCGGCATCTGCCAGTCGAGTTCCAGGTGACTCACCCACCACGCCGGCGCGACGAGCGGGGGACCCCCTCCCCGCAACTCGTAGGCCAGGCGACGGGCGCCCAGCGGCAGGAAGCGGATCTCCGATCGGTCGAGCATCGAATAGAGCGTACGACCGTTCTGGCCCGAATTCTCGACCCTTGCGATCGCGCCGGTGCCGTGGAATCCGATTGCCTCGTGGGCGGTCTCGTCGGTGTACGTCAGTTGACGATCTGACCGCCATCGCTTGCCAGCAGCACCGACAGCCGATCCCGCCAGGTGTGCAGCTCTTCGGGCGTCAGTCGCGTCCATTCGGTGATCTCGGCGACGATCCGCAACGGAGCGGCACTGCGGAAGGATCGCGTGGGGTTTCCCGGGAACTTCTTGTCGGTGACGTTCGGGTCGTCCTCGAACGGACCGGTGGGCTGCACCTGGTAGACCCTCGGAACGCGGTCTCCCCCGGCGAGTTCCACGGCGATCTCCGCCGCGAGACCGGCACCGTCGATGCGGGAGGTGAAGTAGACGTGGTTCATCACGATCTCGGGACGGTAGTTCGACCGACGACCCGCGGTGAGGTACTCGCCTACCCCGAGGTCTGCGATCGTGCCGTGGAAGAACGGGCCGTCGTCGAGCGATCCTGACATCGAGATCCTTCTGCCGTGCTGGTGGGACGGGCCAGTATGCCGCGCCACCGGGGTCTTGCCACAAGCCCTCGACCTCGGGTTATCCTGAAATCGGCAGGTTCGATCCGGTGATCCCGTGCCGACGCTCCGTCAACCGCACCCGGGGGCGACGCGAAAGAGGTTCACCCCGTGCGGCGCCACGGTGCCACCGGAGATCGGCCCCCAGGACGTGGTCTCGGTGTGTGCCCACAGATCTCGCACGGCGTGGCACGACGCCTTCGGCAGGCCCAGCACGTCGGGCATCGCGTCGGCGGTCGTCGGGGTATCGCGGAGGTTGACGAAGGCCACCGCCACCGAGCCATCCGACAACGGTTTGATCAGCACGGAACTGCCTGGCGCCGTGGGTCGTACGGGTTCGGCGGCGGCGTCCTGGTCGACGGCGATGACGTCGCGGTTGAGGAGGATGTCACGCGTGGCGGCGCTCATCGTGCGCACGTCGTTGCCCGCGATCAGGGGCGCCGACAGCATGGCCCAGAGCGAGAAGTGCGCCCGCTGCTCGTCTTCGGTGAGGTTGGGCTGTCGCGTCAGCTCCCGGAAGAGATCGGGGTCGGGTAGCGCGGCGAGCCGCTGCAGGGCCTGCTCGTCGCCCTGCGGCACGGCACCTTCGGTGTAGGTTGCCCGCAGACCCGCGAAGTGCGCGGCGACGAACCGGTCCCAGCCGAGCCCCACCACCAGCATGTCCGGGTCGGACCAGAACCCGGGTCTGCTCGGCTGGACCGCCGTCGTCGCGGTGGCGAAGGCCTCGGGAACACCGAGGTACGAATGCAGCGCCAGCGGGTCGAGCGGACCGACGGGCGGCACCGACTCGCGCCAGACGGGAACCAGGTCCGAACTCGTCCTCGCCATGTCGGCGATGCCCGACCAGTCGTAGCGCACGCCGGCCGTCGGGTCGCCGGAGCTGTTGGGATTGATGGCGTACACGATCGGTCGGCCGGTGGCGTGCAATGCCTGCCCCATCCGGCTGAACACGGTCACGGCCGACGCGTGGTCGAACTCCGATCGGCACCAGTCGTACTTGAGCAGATCGACACCCCAGTCGGCGAAGTCACGCGCATCCTGGTCCTCGTGGCCGACGCTCGCCAAGGCCGGTTCGGCACTGCATCCCTCGTCGTAGGGGCTGGCGTAGATGCCCAGCTTCATCCCGCGCCGATGGGCATAGTCCGCGACGGCGGCGATGCCGTGGGGAAATCGCCCCGGATCGGGCTCCAGGTGGCCCCGGTCGTCGCGCCTGGGCGCTGCCCAGCCGGCGTCGAGATCCACGTACCGGTAGCCGGCATCACGCATGCCTGACGACACCATGGCGTCGATGACCGACTCCACGTTGCCCTCCGTGAGGTCGATGCCGGAGTCCCACGAGTTCCAGCCCATCGGCGGCGCGGCGAGCAATCCCGGGCGATCGGCCTGCGGCGGCGTGGTACTGCTGCAACCGGTGCCACCGGCGATCACCAGGCACGCCACGGCGAGAACGCGGAGCCACGCGCGACGCACCGATCGACCTCCCGTGGCGTTTACCGATGCGTCAGGTTACCGACGAAGGCTGGCATCTCTCTGGGTGCGACCATCCGCGAACTGGCGTTTTTCTGCCGCTCAGCCGAGGAACGCCCGGCCATTGATGCAACCATTGCATCGGTGGTGGCCAAATCGGTCTTGGACACGTATCGGACGGCGCCCTAGCGTTGCGGGTGTGACAGCAACGATGGCCGATACCGCCCACCTGACCGGACAGATGCTCATCGCCGGCGCGCTGGTCACCGGCACCGGGTCCCAGATCCATGGCTACGATCCGACCACCGGCACGACCCTCGATCCTGGTTACCGCCACGGTGACGACACCCACGTGGCGGCCGCCTGCGCCGCCGCCGCCGAGGCATTCGGTCCGTACCGCGCCACCACCGCCGATCGGCGTGCCCGCTTCCTCGAGGCCATCGCCGCCAACCTGGAAGCCATCGCAGAGACCGTCGTCGCCCGCGCCCACGCCGAGACCGGCCTGCCCGAGGCGCGCCTCACCGGCGAGGTCGGCCGCACCACCGGTCAGCTGCGACTGTTCGCCGCCGTGCTGCGCGAAGGTAGCTGGAACGGTGCCCGCGTCGACCCCGCCCGGCCCGAGCGGACCCCCTTGCCGCGCCCCGACATCCGCCAGCGTGCCGTACCACTTGGGCCGGTCGCCGTCTTCGGCGCAAGCAACTTTCCGCTGGCCTTCTCGGTCGCCGGCGGCGATACCGCCTCGGCACTCGCCGCAGGCTGCCCCGTCGTCGTCAAGGCGCACGACGCCCACCCCGGCACCTCAGAGCTGGTCGGCCGTGCCGTCGCGGACGCCGTCGCCGCCGAGGGGCTGCCCGCGGGCACCTTCTCGATGCTGTTCGGTTCCGGGCCCACCCTGGGGACCGCACTGGTCACCGATCCCCGGATCAAGGCGGTGGGCTTCACCGGAAGCCGTTCCGGCGGAATGGCTCTCGTCGCAGCAGCCGCTGGGCGGCGCGAGCCCATCCCGGTGTACGCCGAGATGAGTTCCATCAACCCGGTGTTCCTGCTCGACGGCGCCCTCGCCGCCCGCGGCGCCGACCTCGGACGTGCGTTCGTGGCGTCGCTCACCATGGGTTCCGGGCAGTTCTGCACCAACCCCGGACTCCTCGTCGCCATCGACGGGCCCGGACTCGACGCCTTCCTCGCCGCCGCGCGCGAGGCGCTCGGCGCGGCCGCCGCGACACCGATGCTCACCCCGGCGATCGCACAGAGCTACACCACCGGCGTCGCCGCGCTGTCCGACGAGGCCCAGCTGGTGGCCCGCGGCATCGTCGGCGACAGCCCCACGGCGTGCCAGGCGGCGCTGTTCACCACCGACGCCACGACGTTCGCGGCCTCCGAGGTGCTGCAGGCCGAGGTCTTCGGATCCTCCAGCCTGGTCGTGCGGTGCCTGGACGCCGACGAGATGAACCGCGTCGCCGCCGGATTGGAAGGGCAGCTCACCGCGACCGTGCACGCCGACGAGGCAGACCACGACGCCGCACGCCGCCTCCTTCCCACGTTGGAGACCCGGGTGGGCCGAATCCTGTTCAACGGCTGGCCGACCGGAGTCGAGGTCGGTCACGCGATGGTGCACGGCGGACCACACCCCGCGACGTCGGATTCACGCACCACCTCGGTGGGCGCGCGCGCCATCGAGCGCTTCCTGCGCCCCGTCGCCTATCAGGACGTGCCGAATTCGTTGCTGCCCAGCGCTATCGCCAACGGCAATCCCGACGGCATCTGGCGCCGCATCGACGGCGAACTCACCAGGGACTGAGTCCCCCAAACCCGAAGCGAGGAGATCGCCATGTCCGCTGCATCCTTGGATGGAGTCCTGTTCTTTCCCGTCACCCCGTTCACCGAGCAGGGTGACGTCGACCTGACCGCGCTGGCCGAACACGTGGCCAGGGGTGTCGACGCCGGCCCCGGCGGAGTCTTCATCGCCTGCGGCACCGGCGAATTCCACGCGCTGGAGGTCGGCGAGTTCGCAGGCGTGGTGCGCACCGCCGTGGAGGTCGCCGGCGGCCGCGTGCCCGTGTATGCCGGGACGGGCGGATCCGTGGCGCAGGCCAAGGCCTTCGCCCGCGCCGCCGCCGAGGCCGGCGCCGACGGGTTGCTGCTGCTCCCGCCCTACCTCGTCAGCATGCCCGCCGCCGGGTTGATCGCCTACACGCGCGAGGTCGCGGCGGCCACCGACCTGCCGGTGATCGTCTACAACCGGGCCAACGCCCGCTACACCGAGGCGTCGGCAGTCGAGGTCGCCCACATCCCCAACGTCGTGGGCTTCAAGGACGGCACCGGGGACGTCGATCAGGTGGCCCGCATCGTGCGTGCCGTCACCGACGCCCTGGCGCCGTCGGGCAAGCCGTTCCAGTTCTTCAACGGCCTGCCCACCGCCGAGGTGTCCCAGCAGGCCTACCGCGCGATCGGCGTCACCCTGTACTCGTCGGCATCCTTCGCGTTCGCCCCCGAGCTGGCACTCGCGTTCCACGGGGCGCTCGAACGCGGCGACGAGACGCTGGTGGCGGCACTGCTGCGGGAGTTCTTCCACCCGCTGGTCCGATTGCGCGACACCGTACCGGGATACGCCGTGTCCCTGGTCAAGGCGGGCGTGGCCATGGAGGGCATCGAGGCGGGTCCGGTGCGTGCGCCTCTGGTCATGCCGACGCCGGATGATCGCGCCGCGCTCGGGCGCATCATCGCCGCCGGACGGGCTGTCATCGCCGAGCAGCTGGCGGCCGTGCGCTGATGCCGGAGGCCATCCGCATCACGGGAGCACGCATCACGCCCGTCGCATTCGCCGATCCTCCACTGCTCAACACCGTCGGCGTGCACCAGCCCTACGCCCTGCGCGCGATCGTCCAGCTGGACACCGACGCGGGTCTGGTCGGTCTCGGTGAGACGTACGCCGACACCCGTCATCTCGCGCGGCTGACGGCGGCGGCCGACGCCATCAGGGGCCTGGACGTGTTCGCCCTCAACGCCATTCGCGCCACCATCGCCGCGCGGCTCCGCGGCGACGACGCCGCGGTCGGGACGGCCGGGATGATCACGTCGGCCAGCGCCGTCGATCAGGTGCTGTCCCCATTCGAGGTGGCATGCCTCGACGTGCAGGGCCACGTGCTGGGCCGGCCGGTCTCCGATCTGCTCGGCGGCGCGGTGCGCGACACCGTCCCCTTCAGTGCGTACCTGTTCTACAAGTGGGCCGCACACCCCGGCGCCGAACCCGACGAGTTCGGCGAGGCGCTCGATCCGGACGGCATCGTCGCGCAGGCGCGACGGATCGTCGCCGAGTACGGCTTCGGGGCCATCAAGCTCAAGGGCGGGGTGTTCCCGCCCGACGAGGAGATGGCAGCCATCGAGGCCCTCGCGGCCGCGTTCCCCCGCGTGCCACTGCGGCTGGATCCCAACGCCGCGTGGTCACCGCAGACCGCGATCAAGGTCGCCTCCGGACTGGCAGGCATCCTCGAATACCTCGAGGATCCCACGCCCGGCCTGGACGGCATGGCCGAGGTGGCCGGACAGTCGCCGATGCCGTTGGCGACGAACATGTGCGTGGTCGCCTTCGACCACCTGGAACCCGCGGTTCGGCGCAACGCCGTCCAGGTCGTCCTGTCCGACCACCACTACTGGGGCGGTCTGCAGCGCTCGAAGCTGCTCGGCGGGATCTGCGACACCTTCGGCCTCGGCCTGTCCATGCACTCCAACTCGCACCTCGGCATCAGCCTGGCGGCCATGGTGCACCTGGCCGGCGCGACGCCCAACCTCACCTACGCCTGCGACACGCACTGGCCGTGGAAGGAGGTGGCCGCGGTCAACGACGTCGTCAAGCCCGGCGTGCTCGCCGTGCGCGATGGTGCGGTCGCCGTGCCGACCACCGCGGGGCTGGGCGTCGAGATCGACGAGGAGGCCCTGGCCGTCCTGCACGAGCAGTACGTCCGCTGCGGCATCCGCGACCGTGACGACACCGGATACATGCGCACCGTCGACCCGACCTTCACGGCGAACGGCCCGCGCTGGTGAGGAACGCCGCCCTACACTGATGCCGGGTCGTCGACCTCGACGGCCTCGTTGATACCCGAGCCGCATTGGAGTGGGCGTGTTCTCCTTGGCGCGACTGTCGTGCTTCATCGCCGTGGCCGAGGAACTGCACTTCGGCCGCGCCGCGGAGCGACTGCACATGACACAGCCGCCCCTGAGCAGGCAGATCCAACAACTCGAGGCCGAACTCGGCGTCCAGCTCATCGACCGCACCACCCGGACGGTCACCCTGACGCCGGCCGGCGTGGCGTTCCTGCCCGACGCGCGCCGCATCCTGCAGCTCGCCGAGGGAGCGGCACAGACGGTGCGTCGCGTCCCGGCGGGCGATCTCGGCACCGTCGTCATCGGCTTCACCGCCGCTTCCGCGCACGCCGTGCTCCCCCCACTGCTCGAGGCCACCCGGCAACAGCTTCCCGACGTCAAGCTCGACCTGCGCGAGATGGTGACCGCCGCCCAGATCGAAGGGTTGATGACCGGTGAACTCGATCTGGGCGTGGCCCGCCCCCCGCTCAAGCGGCCCGGGCTGGTGTCCCGGCCGCTGCTGCACGAGCAGCTCATCGCCGCGCTGCCCACCGGGCACCCGCTGACGGCGCTCGAGCGCCAGCTCACGCTCAACGACCTGGACGACCAGGACGTCATCATGTACTCCCCGGTCCAGGCGCGCTACTTCAACGAGCTGCTGATCAGCACGTTCACCATCGCCGGCGCCACGCCGCGCTACGTGCAGACGGTGACTCAGGTGCACACCATGCTGGTCCTGGTGCGCTCCGGAATCGGCATCGCGCTGGTGCCGGCGTCGGCCGCCACACTGCACCCCGAGGGCGTCGAGTTCCGGACCATCGGCGCCTTCCGCGAACGACCCGTCGAACTCGACGCGGTGTGGCGCAGCGACACCACCAACCCGGCACTGCTGCGACTGTTGCGCGACGTGCTGCCGTCCCGCGAGTGGACCACCGACGACCTGGTCGACGGCGTCGTCCCGAGCTGACGCCGCTAGACCCGGGTGGCCGGCTGCAGTACGGGGGTGACGAGCCGCCCGGTGGCGAGGAACTCGTCGAGGTTGCGCAACGTCAACGCTTCCATGGCGGCGCGGGTCTCCACGGTCCCGCTGCCGACGTGAGGTAGCACCACCACGTTGTCCATCTCCAAGAGTTCGGCGGGCACGTTCGGCTCGTCGGCGAACACGTCGAGCCCCGCCCCGGCAAGTCGCCCGTCGACGAGGCGCTCGACGAGTGCGGCTTCATCCACCACGCTGCCCCGCGCGACGTTGACGACATGGCCGTCGGGGCCCAAGGCGTCGAGAACGGCGGCATCGACCAGTTTGCGGGTGCCGCTGCCACCGGCCGCCGCGACCACCAGGACGTCAACACGTCGCGCCAGTTCCACCGCGGAGTCCACGTACTCGTACGGGCACGCGTCGACACGCCGACGGTTGTGATAGCTGATGACGCAACCGAAGGCGTTGAGCCGGTGGGCGATTGCGCTGCCGATGCGTCCGAGTCCGATGATGCCGACGCGACGGCCGGAGACCCGACGGGTCAGGGGGTAGGCGCCCTCCTCCGGCCAACGGCCGGCGCGCACGAAGCGGTCTGCCGCGCTGAATTGCCGCAGTACGTCGATCAGCAACCCGACCGCGGTGTCGGCGACGCAGTCGGTCAGCACGTCTGGGGTGTTGCTGACGCCGATTCCGCGCGCGGCCGCAGCGTCGACGTCGGTGGTGTCGTAACCGACGCCGAAGTTCACCACGGCGCCGAGGTTGGGCAGGGCCGTCATCAACGCGGCGTCCACGCCGGTGCGCCCAGAGGTCACCACGGCGCGAACCGCGCCGGCATGCTCGGCCAGGAAGGTCGCACGGGTGGGCTCGGCGTCGGGGAGTTCGAACGCGTCGTAGTCGGTGCGCAGCGTCGCGGCGAGTGACGGCTTGAGCGGACCGACCTGGAGGACGCGGCCCCCGGAGTGGGATGTCATGGCGTGTGGTGCCTCCTGGTGGCGGGTCGAGGGGGTTCCTCGGGTCGCCACCACGGTATGGGGACCTGCGGATACCCGTCCAACTCGGAAATGGCATCGGTTGATGCCGAAGCTGCATGAACAGCCTCACGACGACCACAACCGGGTATCGGAACACCGCGCCGTTCGGAGTCCTCCCAGTTCAGAAGGCATTTCGATCGGTCGTCGCGACGATCTCGGCGAACGCCGAAGGGTCGTTTCGGCCCACGTGCGGTGGGTTGACGGGTTTTCCAGGCCCCTCCTACGGTGTGTCTACCGTCACAGACGCCATCCACATACGTGGACGTCACTCTTCGACTGGAGGAACCCATGGCCGCAGATGAGCGCTCGGTGGCGCCGCGCCAGCTCCGCCGCGCCACGACCGCCGCGCTGGCGGTCACCGGAGCCTGCCTCATCGCATCCGGCTGCACGGTGGCGAACTCGGGGCATGCGGGTTACGACCCCGACACGTTGCGGATCGTCCTGCAGCAGGAACCGCCGACGCTCGAGCCGTGCGAGAGTTCGTTGACGTCCACCGGCATCGTCGTGCGCTCCAACATCACCGAGCCACTGATCGAACGCGACCCCACGTCCGGAGACCTCCAGCCACTCCTGTCGACCGGGTGGCGGCAGACCTCACCCACCGAGTGGACGTTCGACGTGCGCACCGGCGTCACGTTCTCCAATGGCGCGCCGTTCACCGCCGCCGACGCGGCGTACGCCATCGACCGGGCCGTGAACTCCGACTTGCAGTGCAACGTCGACGGATACGTCTTCGGCGACGAGGAACTGCGTCTCGCCGCGCCCACCGACACCACGCTGACCGTCACCACGACGACGCCGGATCCGATTCTGCCGCTGCGGCTGTCGTTCGTGGAAATGGTGCCGCGCGGTACCAGCATGACCGAGAAGGTCCGCGAACCCATCGGCACCGGCCCGTACGAGGTCGCCCAGTGGGAGTACGGACAGAAGCTCGTCCTGGCTCGCAATCCCACCTACTGGGGCCCCGCGCCCACCTTCGCGCGCGCCGAATACCAGTGGCGCAGTGAGGGCAGCGTGCGCGCGGCGATGATCACCAACGACGAGGCGGACATCGCCACCGGGCTCGGACCCGAGGACGGCGCAGGCGATCTGGGCGTGCCGTTCCAGAACAACGAGACCACCGCCCTGCGCATGCAGGCCACCGAGGCGCCGCTGAACGACATCCGCGTGCGTCAGGCCGTCAACTACGCGGTCAACCGCACCGGCATCGTCAAGGCGCTGTTCCGCGGCCTCGGTGAACCGGCCAGCCAGCTCATCCCGTCCGGTGTCGTCGGCTACAACGAGCAATTGCCGCTGTGGCCGCACGACGTCGACAAGGCCAAACGACTCATCGCCGACGCCAAGGCCGACGGCGTGCCCACCGACCGGCAGATTCGGTTGATCGCGCGCACCGCGCAGTTCCCGAAGATCGCCGAGACCGCCGAGGTGTTGCAGAGTGAGTTCGCCGAGATCGGTCTCAACGTCAAGATCGAGATGATGGACACCGCGGGCCAGCTGCAGTACCAGCTGCGGCCGTTTCCCCCGAACCCCGGCCCCTACCTGCTGATGATCATGCACGGCAATCAGGCCGGCGATGCGGCGTTCACGATGGACCAGTACATGTTGAGCGATGGACCGCAAAGCGCCTATGGCACAGCAGATTTCGATACCAAGATCCGTGCCGCGGAAGCCCTCACCGGCCAGGCCCGCCAGGACGCGTTCGCGCAGCTGTTCGCCGACGAACCGCGCGAGATCATGCAGATGGCCTACATCGCCCACATGAAGGGCATCCTCGGCAAGTCCCAGCGCGTCGACTACACGCCCAACTCGGCCACCGGCGACGAGATGCGGCTCTCCGAGATGACCAAGTCCTCGACCGGCCCGGGCGACCCGGCCGCCGCCTCTTAACCCCCGAGGAGACACCAGCCCATGTTCTCGTTCGTCCGGCGCCGGATGTACACCAGCGCCATCCCCTTGATCATCGTGCTGCTCGGGGTGTTCCTCCTCGCCCGGCTCACCGGCGACCCCACCAGCCTCTACCTCCCGGAATCCGCGACCGAGGCCCAGCGGGAGGCATTCGCCGCGAAGAACGGCTTCGATCAGCCGCTCCTGACGCAGCTGGGTGACTACTTCCGCGGCGTGGTCCATCTCGACTTCGGAACCTCACTGCGCACGGGTCAATCGGCATCGGAGATGGCGTTGCGCGCCTTCCCCGCCACCTTGCAGTTGGCGCTGGCCACCATGCTGCTCGCCATCGTCGGCGCCGTCGTGATCGGCTGCTGGGCCGCCTACCGGCCCAACTCGCTGGCCGACCGGTTCTCCAGCCTGCTGTCGATGACCGCCGCGAGCATCCCGGACTTCTGGTTCGCCATCACCGGTGTCTGGTTGTTCGCGGTTCTCCTTGGCTGGCTGCCGACATCGGGTACCGAGGCCGGCGTGCTGTCCTGGATCCTCCCGATCGCCACGCTGATGATCCGCCCACTGGGCGTGCTCACCCAGGTGGTCCGCGGGGCCATGGTCTCCGCACTGTCGGCGCCGTACGTGCGGTTGGCACGCAGCAAGGGCGCCAGCGACTTCCGCGTCGTCAGCCACCACGCCCTGCGCAATGCCGCGGCTCCGGCGCTGACGGTCGCGGGCGACCTGACGGTGGGACTGATCAACGGAGCCGTCGTCGTGGAGGCCATCTTCGGCTGGCCCGGCATCGGCAAGCTCATGATCGACGCGATCCTGCAGCGCGACTTCGCGGTGCTGCAGGCGGCGGTGCTGCTCACCGCCGTCAGCATCTTCCTACTCAACATCTTCATCGACGCCTGCTACGCGCTGCTGGACGCCCGCGTCCGGGAACCCGCCACGGTCTAGGACGAGAGGACCCTTCGACGTGAGCACACACATCGACCTGGTACCGGTCAAGCCCACCACCGCCATCGTGGGCGACCCGGGCGACACCGCCGAGACCACCCGCACGACGTCGCGCCGCGCCATCTGGTGGCGGCTGCTGGTCAACGACCGGGTGGCAGTCGCCGCCGCGGTGGTGCTCGGCCTGGTGTTCGTGACCGCCCTGCTGGGGCCGTGGCTGATGGGCGACCTCGCCACCCGCATCGACCTGGACAACTCGAATCAGGCGCCGTTCACGTTGACGCACGGATGGGCCAACGTCCTGGGGACCGATCCGTTGGGTCGCAGCATGCTGGCCCGGCTCGTCGTCGCCTGCCAGACGACGCTCTCGGTCGCCATCCCGGCGGTGGTCATCTCCGGTGTCATCGGCTCGCTGATCGGGATGTGGGCCGGCTACCACCGCGGCTGGCGGGAGACGCTGGCGATGCGCGTCGCCGACGTCATCATGAGCTTCCCCTCGCTCCTGCTCGCCGTCGTGGTGCTCTACGTCTTCTCGCCGAGTGCCGCGAACATCGTCGCCGTACTGGCGCTCACGCGCATCCCGGTGTACCTGCGCACCGCGCGCGCCGAATCCGCAGAACTGTCCAGCCGGGTGTTCGTCGACGCCGCACGCACCTTCGGAGCCAGTGGGCGCGCCATCATCGGGCGGCACGTCCTACCGATCGTGCTCCCCACGCTGCTGACCGTGGCGACCCTGGACTTCTGCTACGTGATGCTCGCCGAATCGTCGCTGAGCTTCCTGGGCATCGGCATTCAGCCGCCCGACGTGAGCTGGGGTCTGATGGTGTCCCAAGGTCGCACCTACCTGCACTCCGCCTGGTGGCTGTCCTTCTTCCCGGGCTTGGCGATCGTCGTCACCACGGTGTCGGCCACGATCCTCGCCGCGTGGGCGCGCATCGCCACCGATCCCGCGCAGCGCTGGCGCCTCACCGTCCCGCAGAAGCGACTGACCCGGTTCACCAAGTCGGGCAGGGCCATCTGATGTCCGCCACCGAGTCCGTTGCCGCGAAAGGCCACCCCATGACCGCCGTCGCCGAACGTCCCCGCCCAGACCACGTCGAGCCCCAGCCCGCGCTCCGCGTCGAAGGGCTCACCGTCGACATCCGCACCGTGACCGGCACCGTGCGCGCCGTCGATCACGTGTCCTTCGCGGCGCACCGCGGCGAAACCCTGGCGCTGCTCGGCGAATCGGGATGCGGCAAGTCGATGACCGCCACCGCCCTCGTCGGCCTCCTGGAGCCGGTCGCCGAGATCACCGATGGACGGGCCGATCTCGCCGGCCGGGACGAGACGCTCGATCTGCTGTCGGCCGACCGCAAGAAGCGTAGGCAGGTCGCCGGTACCGAACTGGCCATCGTGTTCCAAGACGCGCTCACCGCGCTGAACCCGCTCTACACCGTCGGCACCCAACTGGCCGAGCCGTTCCGCATCCATCACGGCATGAAGGCCAAGGAGGCCAAGCGCAAGGCGGTGGAATTGATGGCGCGAGTGGGCATCCCACGACCCGAGGAGCGCCTCGACAGTTACCCGCACCAATTCTCCGGCGGCATGCGGCAGCGTCTGCTGATCGCGATGGCCGTGGCGCTGAACCCGCGCGTACTGATCGCGGACGAACCGACCACCGCTCTGGACGTCACCGTGCAGGCGCAGATCATGGCTCTACTGAAGAGCCTGCGAACCGAATACGACATGGCCGTCGTACTGATCACCCACGACCTGGCCCTCGTCGCCGAGGAGGCCGACCGGGTGGCGGTGATGTATGCCGGCACCGTCGTCGAGACCGGCGCCGTGGCCGACGTGTTCGCCGACCCGAAACACCCGTACACCCGTGGCCTGCTGGACTCGGTGCCGGTGCACGCCGAGCGCGGCGCCCACCTCAAGTCGATCGGCGGCGCGCCGCCGGACCTCCGATCCATCCCCAGGGGCTGCGTCTACCAGGCCCGCTGCGCGCTGGCCGCCGACGTGTGCCGTACCGCACGCCCCGCCCTGGAACCCGTCGGCAATCGCCATGTGGCATGCCACTTTCCCGAGGAGGTCACCCATGACTGAGTCCCTGCTGACCGTGCGCGGACTGTCGAAGTCCTTCCGGGTTCCCGGCGGGCGGCTGGGGGCTCTCGACGGTATCGACCTCGACCTGCGCCGAGGTGAGACGCTAGGGCTGGTGGGCGAATCCGGCTGCGGCAAGTCCACCTTGGCCCGCACCCTGATGATGCTCGAACGCCCCGACGCAGGCACGGTCGACTTCGACGGCATCGACCCGTTCGCGCTGCGAGGCAAGGACCTGCTGACGTTCCGGCGCCGCGTCCAGATGGTCTTCCAAGACCCCTATGCCTCGCTCAACTCCCGGATGACCGCCGGTGAGATCATCGCCGAACCGTGGCGCACGCACCGCACGCTGTTCCGCTCGAAGAGCGACCGCGAACTGCGCGTCCGCGGGCTGCTCGACATGGTGGGATTGGGTGCGACGGCCGCCGGCAAGTACCCGCAGGAATTCTCCGGCGGTCAGCGGCAGCGCATCGGCATCGCCCGTGCGCTCGCGCTCAATCCCGACGTCATCATCTGCGACGAGCCGGTGTCGGCCCTCGACCTTTCGGTGCAGGCACAGGTCCTCAACCTGCTGAACGACCTTCAGACCGAGCTGGGGATCTCCTACGTCTTCATCAGCCACGACCTGTCCGTGGTGCGCCACGTCGCCGACCGTGTCGCCGTCATGTACCTCGGCCGCATCGTCGAGTCCGGACCCACCGATGCGGTGTTCGACCGACCGAGCCATCCCTACACGGCCGCCCTGATGGCGGCCGCGCCGAAACTCGATGCGGCGCAGCGCGGTGAGCGGATCCTGCTGTCGGGCGAGGTGCCGTCGCCCCTCCATCCGCCGTCGGGCTGCCGCTTCCGCACCCGCTGCTGGCGTGCCACCGACGTGTGCGCCGACCAGCGACCGCCGACGACCCTCGACGTCGAGGTCGAGGGCCACGCCGCGGAATGCCACCACCCCCTGACCGGTGACCAGGCGACGTTCTCGCGCAGTGCATGACGGGTTCGAGGGGAATGTGCGACGTCGATGAGTGTCGGTGCGTACGCCGTCGTCGCGGCGGCCATCCTGATGGCGTCCTGCCTACAGGCGTCGATCGGCTTCGGGATGGGCATGCTGGCCGCACCGGTGGTGGCGCTCGTCGACCCGGGATTGATTCCCGGCACCCTCATCATGCTCGCCACGATGGTGACATTGCTGGTGGTGATTCGCGAGCGCACGGCGATCGACCTGTCCGGCGCGGGGTGGGCACTGCTCGGCCGCGTTCCTGGCACCGTCGCCGGGGCCCTGCTCCTGACCGCTCTGCCGGAGCGGGCCCTCGCGCTGACGATCGCCGCGGTGGTGCTGGGCGGCACGGTCCTGACCGGGAGCGGCTGGGTACCGCTGCCCCGTCGCCGCACGCTGGTGCTCGCCGGAGCGACCTCGGGACTTCTCGGCACCGCCACCTCGATCGGTGGACCGCCGATGGCACTGGTGTGGCAGCGCCACTCGGGCCCGGAACTGCGCGGCACGATGGCCGGCTTCTTCCTGGTCGGCTCGCTGATGTCGATGGCCGTGCTGACGATCACGGGCTCGATCGGTGCGGACACGGTGCGCTGGTTCGCCCTGCTGGCGCCGGCCTCCCTTGCCGGGTATGTCGTGTCTCGTTGGGCGAACCGACTTCTCACGCCACGGCGGCAGCGATGGACCGCAATCGCGATCTCGGGCCTTGGGGCCGCGCTGCTGATCGTCCAACACGTCGGTACGCCATGACCACCCACCACGTCGACGACCCCGAGGAGCCGAGATGACCTCGACACCGGACGCCGCGGTGCACGGCATCCACGACCCGTCCTCCCGGGCGGGAGTGAAGTCGGCGATCCGCACCGTGGCGCTGCTCGAATACCTCGCGAGCCGACAGCGGGATCCCGCCAGCATCCGCGAGATCAGCGAAGCGCTCGACGTTCCCCGAAGCAGCGCCCACGCCCTCCTCCGCACCTTGATGGGAGAGGGCTGGGTGCGCACCGACGACGCGGGCACCCGGTACGGCATCGGCATCCGGGCGCTGCTGGTCGGCACGAGCTATCTGGACAGCGACCCGTACCTGCCGATCATCACACCGTTTCTCGACGAACTGCGGCGCGACTTCGACGAGACCTTCCACCTCGGTCGACTCGACGGCACCGATGTCGTGTACCTGGCGACCCGCGAGTCGCGGCAGTACCAGCGCACGGCCAACCGCGTCGGACGCCGACTGCCGGCATACGGCACCGCGCTGGGCAAGGCGCTGCTCGCCGATCGGTTCGGTGCCGAACGCGATCGGCACGTACCGCACGACTTCGTGGCCCTCACCCCGAGCACCGTCGCAGACCGCGCCGCGCTGGACGCATCGCTGGAGACCGCCCTGGTGCGCGGCTACGCCACCGATGACGAGGAGAACACCGTTGGCGTGCGGTGTTTCGCGGTCACCCTGCGCTACGCCCAGCCCGCGCAGGACGCCATCAGCGCCTCCGTGCCGATTGCCCGGTTGACGCCCAGCCGGCAGGCCGACATCGTCGAGGCACTGTGCGCCGCCGGCGACAAGATCACCCGCGTTCTTCGTCCGATCGCCAACGGCGACAGATGGTTTGGCCGATGACGCGCCGTATTCCACCGTGTCCCAGACCATGCACATGCGGTATCGAACCATGCCTTTTGGGTGTTGGACGCGCATCGTCGCCCGCTCGTAGGGTGAACCCATGAGCACCGCGAACCGCACCCCGAGAGTCACCGAGATGCACGTGGTCCCCATCGCCGGGCACGACGACATGTTGCTCAACCTCAGCGGTGCGCACGGTCCCTTCTTCACCCGCAACCTGGTGATCCTGCGGGACTCCGAGGGCCGCACCGGCGTTGGCGAGGTGCCCGGCGGCGCGTCCATCACGCGCACACTCGAGGATGCCCGCGCCATCGTCGAGCGTCGCAGCATCGGTGACCACCATGCCGTCCTCGGCGACGTGCGGCGCGCGTTCGGCGATCGGGACGCCGGCGGCCGCGGCGCACAAACCTTCGACCTGCGGGTGGCGGTGCACGCCGTCACCGCCATCGAATCGGCGCTACTGGACCTGCTCGGACAGCACCTCGAGGTGCCGGTCGCCGCCCTGCTCGGCGACGGCCAGCAGCGCAGCCGGGTGCAGGCGCTCGGTTATCTGTTCTTCGTCGGCGACAGCAGCCGGACCGATCTCGCGTACCGTTCCGCGGCCGACGAGGCCCCGGACGCCGACGACTGGTTCCGGGTGCGCCACGACGAAGCGCTGAGCCCCGAAGCGGTGGTTCGGCTCGCCGAGGCGGCACGTGACCGTTACGGGTTCCGCGACTTCAAGCTCAAGGGCGGCGTCCTGCCCGCCGCCGACGAGGCCAAGGCCGTGATCGCCCTCGCGGACCGATTCCCCGACGCCCGCATCACGCTCGATCCGAACGGCGGTTGGCTGCTCGCCGACGCCGTCACGACGTGCCGCGAACTGCGCGACGTCCTGGCCTACGCCGAGGACCCCGTCGGCCCGGAGGGTGGCTTCTCCGGTCGCGAGGTCATGGCCGAGTTCAAGCGGGCCACCGGACTGCTCACCGCGACCAACATGATCGCCACGGACTGGCGGGAGATGGGCCATGCCATTCGCTCCGGGGCCGTCGACATCCCACTCGCCGACCCGCACTTCTGGACCATGAGCGGGTCGGTACGCGTCGCGCAGCTCTGCGACGCCTGGGGCCTGACGTGGGGTTCACACTCCAACAACCACTTCGACGTGTCACTGGCCATGTTCACCCACGTCGCCGCCGCAGCACCCGGAGACATCACCGCCATCGACACGCACTGGATCTGGCAGGACGGTCAACGCATCACCCATCGGCCGTACCCGATCGTCGACGGCTACCTGGAGGTGCCGGACGCCCCGGGCCTGGGCATCGAACTGGACGAGGACGCCGTGGCCGCGGCGCACCAGCTGTATCGATCCGAGGGACTCGGCGCGCGGGACGACGCGGCCGCCATGCAATACCTGATCCCCGGTTGGACCTTCGATCCCAAGCGGCCTGCGCTGCAACGCACGTCGTGAAGATCGTCGTCGCCGACGCCAACCTCGAGCCGCATCGCGACCGTTTCCTCGCGGGTCTGCCTGCCGGCGCACGGGTCACCTGGTGCGCGGGAGCCACCGACACCCTGGCCGATGCGCTGCCCACCGCGGACGTCTTCGTCGGCGGCCGGTTCACCGCGGAGATGGCCGCGGCCGCCGCCCAACTCCGCCTGGTGCACGTCTTCGGCGCAGGCACCGACCGCATCGACTTCACCGCACTGCCCGAAGGGGTGCTCGTCGCCAACACCTTCGGCCACGAGCGATCGATCGCCGAATACGTCCTGGCGACGGCGATCCTGCTGCGCCGGGACTTCCTGGCACAGGACCGGGCGCTGCGGCGGGGTATCTGGGCCACGTCGGTCTACGACGGTGCCCTCGCGCAACTGCCCGCGTTGAGCGACTGCCGAGTGGGCCTCGTCGGATTCGGACACATCGGCACCCGCGTCTGGGAGGCGTTCCGTACGTTCGGGTCGTCCGGTGCGGCGATCACCGGATCGGGGCGGCTCGACGCTGCCCGGCACGGATTGGCCTGGGCCGCCGACGTATCGCGCCTCGACGACCTCGCGGCCGAGAGCGACGTCGTCGTGGTCTCGGCGCCGTTGACGCCCGCCACGACGGGACTCATCGGCGCCTCGCAGCTCGAAGCGCTCGGCCCGGACGGCGTGCTGATCAACGTAGGCCGGGGACCGCTGGTCGACGAGCGGGCGCTCCATCACGCGCTCCGCGAACGCGTGATCAAGGCCGCCGCGATCGACGTCTGGTACCGCTACCCGTCTGGTCGGTCGGCGCCGACGGCCCCGAGCGACCTACCCTTCGCCGAACTCGACAACGTCGTGATGACACCGCACTCGTCGGGCATCACCACCGACACGTTCCGTCGCCGTGCCGACGACGTGGCGGCCAACATCCGGCGCCTGGCCGATGGTGAGCAACTGCGCGACGTCGTCGCGGGACGAGCCACGCCACCGACGTGATGTCGCCGGGGGACGCTCCCCCGACGCCTCGTGCACTTCGTCCGGGAGGCCGACGCGCTCAACCCGCGGTGACCCCTGGACTGCGGGATTCGTCGCTCAGTCGCCGGATCAGCGCCACCGCGCCCTCGAGATCGGCTGTCGGATCGAGGATCTCCTGCAGGAGCAACCCGCGTAGGGCGGCGATGGCGACGGTGGCCAGGTCCCGGGCCGTCTTGCCGTCGTGCCCCTCGCGTTCGGCAAGGGACGCCAGCACCGCGGTCAGATCCCCGAGGGAGTCGACGAACTCCCGGAAGCCGTCCGGAGCATACGCGGCGAGCCCGACGACGTGAAAGAAGCCGCGGGTGCGAGCCAGCTGAGCGGGGCGGGTGTACCGGCGCCAGATCGCCAGGACGAAGTCGTCGAAGGTGCCCTGCTCGGCGCTCTTCGCGAGCGCTTGGTTGTCGCGGGATCGCCGCACCGAGAGCATGGCCGCCAAGACACCGGGCAGCGACCCGAAGTGGTACCGCAGCAGAGCGTGACTGGTTCCGGCCCGGCCGGCGATTTCCCGAAGCGACGTGTCCGGTGAGGGTAGGTCGTTTCCGAAGGCATCCAGCAGCCGAGCCAGTAGTCGCTCTCGCGCGTCCCCCTGGCGTTCCGAGCTTGACAGCACCATGGGCGTATTTTATCCATTGGAAAGTAATTGTCCAATGGATAAACAGCGCCCACTCGCCGAATGGCGCCCGACGGACACCACGAGCCGAGCGCGCCACGTCGCGTCATCGGCCGAGCCGAAAGGATCTTCGATGGCCTCGATGTGGCAAGGCTGCCTCCCCGACACCGAGTATTTCGAGATGCGCTCCAGCGGCGGACGTGACTACGGGCTGTGGGTGACCACACCGCCAGGTTTCGGCCGCGCCCCCGCGCCGCTACCGGTCGTCTACGTGCTCGACGGCAATTGGGCCGTGGGCTTGACGGCGCCGCTGATCGTCACCCAGCTCGATCCCCTGCAGAAGATCCAGCCCTACGTCCAGGTCAGCATCGGTTATGCGGGCGACGCTGCCGAGGACTGGGATCGGCTACGCAACCGCGACTTCGTCCCTCCGGGCGAGCCGGTCTCTCGGGAACTGATCGACGCCGTCGAGATGAGCCTCGAGGCGGGCACCAGGACACGCGACGAAGCCGACGCCTACCTCGCCGAACTGCGCGACACCCACGCCGACGAATTCCTGCGCTTCGTCACCGCGGAACTGCACCCGCGAATAGAACGCGACGTCGGCACGGCCAGCTCCGGTCACGGGCTCTTCGGCTACTCCTACGGCGGACTCTTCGCGCTGTACGCCTGGCTCAGCGGAACCCGCCTGTTCGACAGCATCGGCGCGGGCAGCCCCGGAGTCGTCGCCGATGACAGCCGAATCTTCGCTCTCCTGAACGAAATCGACGACATCGAGCCAGCGGGCAAACTGCACGTGACGATGAACAGCCGAGAACTGCTGGGAAACCTGGCCGTCTATCGGTCCCTCGGGAAGAACACGGCCGCCATCGTGCACCGACTGTCCGATCGCGAGCAGGTCACCAGCGAGATTCTGCGCGAGACCCACGTCACCGGCCTGCAGGCGTCGTTCCTCGATTACCTGAGGATTTGCCGCCCGGCGTGATGGGAGCGCGCGTCGCCCGGCCTGCCGAGGGCGCGAGGTCACGGCCGGCCGCCGCGGCCGCGCCGATTGGACGACACGCCGTGACCCGTTCAGTCACCACCGAGACGGTCCCGCGGGGCGCACCCTGACGTCATGCTCGACACCGTCAGCACCGTCGTCGTGGCCCTGCTGGGCGTGCACATCGTCGTGAAGTTCGCCTTCTTCGCGCTCCCCTATCGCACCCGGCGGGCAGCCTTGGACAGGCAATACGGCGACCGGCCCTCGGCCACTGACACCTCCGATCGAGTACTGCTGGGGTTCACGGTGGCGCTGTGCGTGCTGCTGCTGTGGCGCGGCGTCGAAGCCGTGAGCTTCCTCGGCGGGTTGTGGATCGGAGCGACGTTGATCCAGCTGTACTTTCACCGGTTCCACGAGTCAGTGCCGCCGGACGAGAAGGCACCGGAGCCGACGTCGCCACTCAAGGAGATGTCCTACGCGATCCAGGCCGCACCGTGGCGACCGTGGCCGCAGATGGCTGTGCTCGCAGCCCTGGTGGCGTGGAACCTGGCGCTGATCGTGCGGTAGCAATCCTCCTGGACACCACACCTTGGCCCCGGTGCCCCAGACCGCCGAGAATACCGAGGCTTGATCTCAACCGGAGTTCAGGTCCTATGGTGCGGGCGGCCCAGTAGTGCGCGTTTCCTCACGCTCGTGTGATCGGGGGGCCTTCGGGTACTTCCTGCGGGGCGGGGGTCGCTCGAGAAGGATTGCGCATGTCTGGATGGTCGTCGTGGGCGTTGATCGCGGTTTTCGTGGCGGCTGCCGCAGCCATCTGGGTGGCGGGCATCTCGCTGTCCCATCAGACCGACATCCTGTCGACCCGCCTGCACCTCGGGTCCGCCCTGGGCGGTCTGATCTTGCTGGCGGTCGCGACGAACTTGCCCGAGATCGCCATCGTCGCCAGCGCGTCGCTCTCCGGGAACCTCGGCGTCGCCGTCGGAAACGTGCTCGGCGGCATCGCCATACAGACGGTCGTACTGGTTGCACTGGACGCGTTCGGGATTCGCGGTGAGCGGCCCCTGACCTACCGAGCCGCCTCGCTCGTGCTCGTTCTGGAAGCCGCACTGGTCGTGGCGGTGCTGGCGATCGTCGTTGCAGGTACTCAACTTCCCAGGTCCTTGATCGCGCTCCACGTGACCCCAGCGGCGTTACTGATCGCACTGACCTGGGTCGCAGGTCTGCTGCTGTTGCGACGGGCCAACCGGACGCTGCCGTGGCAGGCATCCGGCCAACCGCCCGACGGGCAACTGCATCCGCGCGGACACAGCACGACCCAGACCGAGCAGAAGGCGACCGAGCGTGGCATCGGCACGGCCAAGTCCGCAACAATCTTCGGCGTGGCCGCCGTGGTGACGCTGGCGGCCGGAGTGGTGCTGGAGCGCAGCGGTGACGAGATCGCCGGCCACGTCGGTCTGTCGGGTGTCCTATTCGGCGCGACCGTACTCGCTGCCGCCACGTCGCTGCCGGAGTTGTCGACCGGGCTGACGTCGGTGCGCAACGGCGACTATCAGCTCGCCATCTCAGACATCCTGGGCGGCAACGCGTTCCTCCCCGTGCTGTTCTTGATGGCCACCGTGATCTCGGGCAGCGCGGTGCTGCCGCAGGCGCACCACACCGACATCTACTTGACGGCCCTGGCCATGGTGTTGACCCTGATCTACGCAGCGGGATTGCTGTTCCGCCCGAGGCGCCGCGTGGCGCGGATGGGCGTCGATTCGTTGGCCGTCCTCCTCGTCTACGCGATGGGCGTCGGCGGACTCTTCGCCATCGCACACGCTCGGTGAGGCCGAATCGTCGGATCAACAGCCAATCCGCGAACCGCATGTATCCAGAAAGCGACGCTGGGGGGCTATTTGCTGCGGTAGATTGTCGTCGTCACCCCAGCCGGGGCGAACTACCAAGTCTGCATCGACGTATGCGGGCCCGCGAGCAGCGCGCTATTGGCTGGCGCGTGGGGAGGGGATGCTTCGTGGGCGGACCCCGACTGGGGTGGCCCGGAGGTCGCCAGCACGCGTCGACGATCACACCATCTCTGATGACGATGACCGGGATCAAAAACGATCGTTGGACGTGAACCGGCCCCGAGGCGTCCCATGTACTCATGACGTCATCGAGTTTGGCGGGACGCTCCGCCCTGGTCACTGGTTCCACATCCGGCCTCGGGGCGGGCATCGCGCGCACGCTCGCCGACGCCGGCGCCTTCGTCGTCGTCACCGGACGCACGCGAGCACGGGGCGAGGAGGTAGTCCGCGACATCGAATCACGCGGCGGCAGAGCGACGTTCATCGCGGCCGACCTCTCCGCAGGCGCCGACGCCGTCGAGGGGCTGGCATCCATGACGGGTGACGCCGTGGGCGGGCCCCTCGATATCCTGGTCAACAACGTCGCCACGCTGCTGCAGCCGAGTGCGACCGCCGACGTGCGCGCCGCGGACATCATGGACGCCTTCGGGGTCAGCGTCGCGGCGCCCTTCCTGCTGACCGGGCGCTTCGCGCCGGCAATGGCCCAGCGCGGTGCGGGTGCCATCGTGAACATTGGCTCGATCAGCGGCATCAACGGGGCAGCCGGCTCGGCGCTCTACGGAGCCACCAAGGCCAGCGTGCACGTGCTGACCAAGGCGTGGGCTGCCGAGTACGGGCCGTCGGGGGTGCGCGTCAACGCCGTCGCGCCAGGCCCCATCGCCACGGAGCGCAACGGGGAGTTCGCCCACGCCATCGCCCCTCTCCTACAGCGCATTCCCGCACGCAGGATGAGCACCGTCGACGAAGTGGCCGCAGCGGTGCTGTTCCTCGCAGGTCCCGATGCCGGCAACGTCCACGGCGCGATCTGGACGGTCGACGGGGGTACTACCGCAGTGTGACGGAGGGCGAATCGTCGAACCAGAACCGGCTCGATACCGGCCAGCTACCGTTGATCGATGCTGGATCGCGTATTCCGAACCGCTGCGACGCCACCGCGAACATCCTCGACACCAACGGCCGCCGAATCGTTTCCCGGTGATCTCGACGCTGCCGATCACTGGCTCCTGCGACGCGGCCTGCCGTCCGTCATCCCCTGGCGGCGACGATGGCGACAGGTCGTCCCCAGATCGGCACCTGCTTTCGCCGGCTGGGCGACGATCATGGTGTTGAGCCTCGTGGCGATGGTGGCCTCCGGGAATCGGGACGTCGACGTCGACGCGGCGACGTTCGAGCAATGGGCGGCCCTTGCGGCTCTGATCGTCATGCCCCTCGCTGCGGTGGCCGTGGGTCACTGCGTGTCGTTGATGGCGAACACGAGGAGACGATGGTGGATCGCGATCGCGTCGATCGTCATCGGCGTGACCGCGGATTGGTGGGGTGACGGTCTCGCCGACATCCTCCGCGACACCGCCACCGATCTCGGGATGGTCGTCGTCCTGCTGCTCGCAACGGGCGTCGGTCTGGGATCGGTGCTGGCCTGGTGCGGACGGCAGACGGTGAGGCATCTGAGGTCGGCGGCGGGCCTAACCGTTCGCGCGCTTCCGGTGGTGCTGCTCACGGTGCTGGCCTTCTTCAACACCACCGTGTGGCTGATCGCCTCCGATCTCGACGCGACCCGGATCTGCCTGCTGCTGGCCTTCCTCAGCGCCATCGCGATCGCATTCCTGGTGGCCGGTGTCCGTGACGCCTTGGGCCTCGGTGTGCCGACATCGACCATGGCAAAACCCAATCGATCGTCCATCGACCCAGTGATCGTCGAGCCACGGGATGGCCTCGTTCAACCGTTGCGACGCGCCGAACGCATCAACGTCTTGATGGTGGCGGTGACGTCTTACGTGGCGCAGCTGACGCTCATCGCCGGTGTCACCGGTGGGCTGTTCTTCGTCCTCGGGCTCATCGTCTTGAACCCCGCCGTCTTGGGGCGGCTCACGAATGGCGCCTCCGCCCAGAGCGTCCTATTCGACTTCACCCTTCCCGTGTCGGTCGCCCACGTTCACGTCACCCTCATCCTCACCGCACTGACGTTCATGTACGTCAGCGTCAAGGCCATCGGCGACGCCGAGTACCGGCGCGACTTCATGGATCCGCTCCTTGCCCACATGCGCGCGGCACTGTCGGCCCGCCATCGCTACGTCGCGCTGCTCCGCTGAGTGACCCGTCGTGACGTCGGCGCTTGGTCATGGGATTCACCGATGGCACCCATCACGGCTTCCGATGCCCGGCGGGAAGTCGATCGGCGCCGCGGTGCGTTGAAGACCGCATCACTGCGCCATCGTGGAATCGATGGCAATCGGCATCGACGAAGGGATGAGCATGACGAGAGACATGGCGCTGGAGCTGAGGGATTCTGCAAGCCTGGTCACGGGCGCCAATCGTGGCATCGGGCGGACGCTGGTGACGGCGCTTCTCGAACGGGGCGCGCGCAAGGTCTACGCGACGGCTCGTACCCCCTCCGAACTCGACTTCGACGACGAGCGGGTGATCCCGATCCAGCTCGACGTCACCGATGACGACGCGGTCTCCGCGGCAGCACGACGGTGCGGCGACGTCGCGGTGCTGATCAACAACGCGGGAGCGATGCTGGAGTCACCGTTCCTCACCCCGCGGTCCCCCGACGCGGCGCGAATCGAGATGGAGGTCAACTACTTCGGCACACTGGCGATGACACGCGCATTCGCTCCGATCCTCGCGGCCAACGGAGGAGGTGCGCTCGTCAACGTGCTCTCGGTGGCGAGCTTCTACTCCCTGCCCTTCAACGCATCGTATTGTGCGTCCAAGGCCGCAGCATGGTCACTCACCAATGCCGTGCGCCTCGAACTGCACGGCCAGGGCACGAACGTGATTGGCGTACATCCCGGTTTCGTCGATACCGACATGACGACCACCGTCACCGACCCGAAACTGTCCCCCGCCGACGTCGCCGCGCAAATCCTCGACGCCGTCGAGTCCGGATCACCCGAGGTCTTGACCGACGATCGCACCCGAACCGTCAAGCGGACGATCCCCGACCATCTCACGACGCTGTACCCCGATCTGCAGCGCCGCTGGGACACGGGCGACTCGCCGTGGCGGAGCTGAGCTGGGACCGCGAGCAGCAGTCGAACGCCTCATCCAAGGAATGGCGTTCGACCCGCGGTCATCTCGGTCATCGCGGCCTGCATGGCTTCCTGGACCCGCGTCGCGTAGTCCTCGGCCGTCTCCCCGTCGTGCGCGGGCATCGCCGGCAGCACCCGGGTGACGAGCTTGGTGGGCAGGGGCAGATAAGGCAGCATGCCGACGGCGCCCACGTTCAGTCCCCACGGCAACGACACGCTGACCGGTGCGGCCTTGACGCGCAACAGCTTGTCCAGCCGCAGAGCGCGAGCGAGCCGCTCCCCGCTGGAGATCACGAACAGCGACTCCCCGGCACCCGCGGTGACGATCGGGACGATGGGCACGCCCTCCTCGATGGCCAACCGGGCGAAGCCGTGACGGCCACCGAACTTGACGAGATTGCGCTCCTCCCAGGACTTGGCGGCGTCGACGTCCCCACCCGGGAACACCGCCACATGTTCGCCGCGCGCGAACGCCTCCTGCGCCGCCTGCGGACTCGCCGGCCGTGCGCCCAGCGGTTCGATGAGCGGACCGACACCGAGCGTCCACGCCAGCTGATGCGTCAGGATGGTGACGCCGCGGTCGAGGTGTAACCGTTCGAAGGTGGCGGCCACCGCGAAGACGTTCAGGTCGAAGATGCCCCCGAAGCCGTGATTGGCCACGAACAGGACCGGCTCGGCGAGTTCGCCGGTCTCGACCGTGATGTCCAGGCGGTTGTACCGCCGGACGAACTCGATGCCGAGGCGACGGAACGCCGCGGCAGCAGCACCCACCAGGTCGCCGGACCCGTCCGTCGACTCGGCGTCTACCTCCAGCGCGGACAGCAGGGCGTCGGCCAGTTCTTCGGCATCGGCCCGTTCCTGCGGTTCTGACCCGGTCATGAGACCTCTCGACGGTTCCGGCCGATCTTCATCGACGATGATGCCCCATCTCGTCGAGCGAGGGGGTGGAAATTCGCCGAGCAGGTCGAGCGAGCGCCCGCGCCCGGCGTCTGGCAGCATGATGGCGATGGAACGCCGTGTGACAGCCGAACTCGACATCGCCGTCAGCGACGCGACGACGTTGGAGTTTCAGATCTCCGCGGCCCCCCACCCAGGCGCTCAGGTCACCGAGACGCTGTCGTTCGCGCTCGACGGAAGACCCATGGATGCCACGGAAATCATTGGCACGCACGGGAACAGGATTCACGTCATGGACGTCGAGTCTGGTCGTCTACAGGTGCACTACGCTGCGACCATCGTCGGCCGCAGCGAGGCCGCGACCCCGACCTCCTACGACAGGAGCCGTTACCTCAGACCCAGCCGCTACGCCGAGGCCGACAAGTTCTTCGGCTTCGCCGCCAAGCAGTTCGGCAAGGTCGGCGATCACGCGACACTGCTGGAGAAGGTGTCCTCCTGGGTCGGCACGCACCTGGACTACGTCCCGGGATCCAGCGACCCCATCGACGGCGCGGCGGATACCTTGCTCTCCGGCCAGGGCGTGTGCCGCGACTACGCCCATCTGGTGGTGGCCCTGCTGCGAGCACTCAACGTGCCTGCCCGGTTGGTGGCCGTCTACGCGCCGGGGTGCGAACCGATGGACTTCCACGCCGTGGCCGAAGCCCTCATCGACGATCAGTGGCGCGTGGTCGACGCCACCTGCCTCGCGCCGCGGCAGACCATGGTGCGCATCGCCACCGGTCGCGACGCCGCCGACACCGCGTTCTTGGACAACCACGGTGGCGAGATGACCTTGAACAGCCTCACCGTCACCGCCGTCGTGGACGGCGAACTGCCCAGGGACTCGATCGACCAGCTCGTCACGCTGGCCTGACGGCTAGCGGTCGTCGCGCACTGCGCGGCGGACCTCGCACGACAGCCGGTCGGACGAATCAGATGCGTTGGCTCCGACGTTCACCGTCCCGTGGACGAACCCGCGCCTGCCGCAAGAGGATGCGCACGACCCTCTCGAGACATGATGCGGCCATTGATCTTCGACGGTTTGGACGGCACGGTGTCCGGAACCGGCGCCCGGGCACGTCGGAAACTCCGCGCGCGAACAGCGCCTCAGCCAAGTCGGGCACTCGCCGAATGCAGGTCACCGGCCGCATCCGTCCATGCCACGTCGACCAGGTCGCCCGGTTCGTAGCCGTCCAGGGCGAGCAGGACGCTCAGTGGCCAGGCGACGGCCTGGCCGCCGACGTGGGTCAGACGATCACCCGGACGCAGCCCCACCGCGGCGGCGGCGCTGCCGGGATCGATGTCGGTGACCGCGACGCCCGCCGCACCCGGAGGCGAAATTCCCAGCGCTGCACCAAAATGCGCTTGAGGTCCCAGGTGTATCGCAGATGTCGCCATCCCCCGGTCTACCGCCTCGACGACCGCGAATGCGGCAGCGGCGGGGATCGCAAAGCTGCGCGGCTTCGGCGCACCGGTGTCGTCGTCGAAGTCGGCACTCGTGACGATCCCGACGAGGGCTCCGTCCTGGTCGACCACTGGGCCGCCGGAGTCCCCCGGGTTGCGCGCAATGGCCGTCTCGACGAGGCCTCGCTGTGTGACGTCGTGGCCGAACCACGGGTGCAAGAACGTATCCGACTGGTCGACGGCCACCACGGTGCCCATCGCGCGGGTGAGCGGCTCATCGTTGCCCCTGGCGTTGCCCAGGGCGGCCACCCACTGCCCGATACGGGGCAGCGGGCCCTCGGCGGCGGTGATGGTCGGCAGACCCACGGCGTCGCGCAGGTGCAGCACGGCGATGTCGAGGCTGCGGTCGTACCCGGCGACGGTGGCGCCGTAGCGTCGTCCGCCGACGATGACGGTCACGTCCTTGGTTTCGGCAACGACGTGGAAGGCGGTGAGGACCGTGCCGCCGGACGAGACGACGACGCCCGTTCCGCGACCCGCACCAGTGTCGATGCGCGCAATGGCGGGTTCGGCGCGTTGCGCCGCGGCGGCCAGGACGCTGGGGTCCCGGAGATCGAGCGTCACGGTGACGTCCGTCGAATCGCTCTGCGCCAGGCCGACCTGCTGCGCCGCATGGTGCAGTAGCGATTGGATCATTCCGAGCAGTCCGGGCAGTTGCGCCTGGGCCCCGTTGCTCGCAATGACGGAAAAGCCGTCGTAGGCGTGCGACGGCGTCACGCCGGGCCCGGGTGTGTACACGAATCGTCCCGTGTGCGGATCTACCAGGACGCTGCCGAACCGCGGCGCCACACCGAGGGCGTAGGACACACCGAACCCGTTGTTGCTCTGACCGTTCGGATCGACGACGACATTGCCGTCCGCCAGCGTGACGGGTGGCCCCAGGCTCACCGTCGGCGAGCGATTGAACAGGGTGTAGTGCACCAGATTGACCACACCTTGCCATGCGGCCGCCAGCGGGCTCGGAACGGGCACCGACCGTGGATCAGAGGAACGCGTGACCGTGGGCATCCCGGCGGCCTCCGTCACCGAGGCGGAGTCCGCGCTGCCCTGCGGCTTGGTGGTCGGGCCGACGCGGCCGGCGCCGCGGCTCGACGGGCCGGACTGGTTTACGTCCTGGTCGACCGGCTTCGCCGGCGGGGTGGTCCTGGCCGGTGTGTTGGCAGAGGGCGTGTTGGCAGAGGGCGTGGTGGCACTGGGCGTGTTGGTGATGGTGGGCGTGATGGTGATGGTGGTGCCGGCTTCGGTGGAATCGTTGAGCGGTGCGGTGGCATCGGGGCGACGGTTCGCGTCGTCGATCGTTACGCGTGTCTTCCGGTTCGTCTGCACTGGGCCACCTTTGGCCTTGGCATTGCCGCGCGGTGGCGCCATTCGATCGGCAGGGTCGGCGGCGGTATTGGTGCGCTGGGCCGGCTTCGAGGCGTTGGTGTGAGTGTCCGAGCGCGACGCGGACCCAGACCCCGAAGACTCCGAAGAGTTTGAAGAGCCCGAAGACCCCGAGGACGCCGAGGACGCCGTTGTCTTCGCACCGTCGTCGGCATTGGCGATGGCGGCGTGGGGCCCCAGCAGTAGCGCGGCACCGAAACCGACGGACGCAAGCCCGAGCAGCAGCCACCGCCGATGCACGCCGCTGGGTGATGGCCGCCGCGGCGGCGCGGCGTTCGTAGGCCCCGCGCGGCGGTGTCCGTTCCTGCCCGTCATGGTGTCGACATCCCCCGAACGTCTCGTGTGCACGCACCCGCGCTTCGCGGCGGAAGACGGTAGGGGATCCCCAGGTGACTTTCCGATGAAATGTACACCGGCGTCAGTAATACCGCTAGCGAATCGCGGATTTCCCCGATCCCGCCCGACTCGGCATGATTTGGCCTTCAAGATCAACGAATCTGGTGTGCACCGGCGACGTCTGCGACACGGCCGGCAAACCGTGCGTCGGCGGTTCAGCGATACGCGTCCTCCTCGATGACGCGGCGAACCGTCGCCAGCGTGTCGGCGAGCACCCCGTGGCCGACCGAGCCGAGGGCCAACCGCAGCGCCTGCGGCGGGTTGTCGACGATCGCGAACGGTTCCGCCGTCGACACCGAGATGCGCTCGGCCGCCAAGGTGGCGGCGACTCGGTCGGCACGGGCGTCGCTCGGGAGCGGCACCCAGGCGAAGTAGGACGCTGGATGCGCCACCATTCCGAACGGTCGCAGCGTCTGACGCGCGATCGCCTGCCGGGATCTGGCATCGTCACGTTTGTCGGCTTCGAGGCGCTCCACCGTGCCGTCCAGGAGCCACTGACACGCGACGGCGACGGTGAGCGCAGGCGTGTTCCAGGTGGTGGCGCGAATCGCGCGTGCCACGGCGGGCACGAGGGACTGCGGCGCCACCACGAACCCGACGCGCAGTCCCGTGGCGACGTTCTTCGACAGACCCGACACGTACACCGTGATGTCCGGGGCGATGGCGGCCAACGGAGGCGGCGGGTCCTCGGCCAGGTAGGCGTAGGACGCGTCCTCGATGATCAACAGGCCATGGCGGCGAGCGATCGCCACCAGGTCGGCACGCGCCTCCTCGTCCATGACCCAGCCGAGGGGGTTGTGCAACGTCGGCATGACGTAGACGGCCCGAACCCGTCGGCCGCGGCACGCCCGCTGCAGCGACTCCAGATCGGGACCACCCGGAAGTGTTGGCAAGGGCAGGGTTTCGAAACGAAGCGCCTCGGCTATGACCTTGAAACCGGGATAGGTCAGCGCGTCGGCGGCGACGACGTCGCCGGGGCGCAGCGTCGCCATCGTGGCGACCGCGAGCCCGTGCTGGGCACCGTTGGCGATGACGACGCGCTCGGGCGTGACGTCCAGCCCGCGGTTGAGCAGATGCGTCGCCACCGCGGCCCGGTCTCGTTCTCGGCCCTCGTGCGGTTGATACCGCAACAGCGCCTCCAAGTCGCCCGAGCCGGCGAGGTCGCGCAACGCACGACGCAACAGGTCGGCCTGGCCCGGCAGCGCAGGATGATTGAAGTTCAGGTCGACGGCGTCGGGCCCGAGGACTCGTTGGTCCACGCCGTGCCCAGCGGGCAGGGCGAGATCGCGCACGAACGTCCCGCGGCCGCGCTCACGGCTGACCAACCCCAGGTCTTCCAGTTCGGCGTAGACCCGTGTGGCCGTCACGACCGCGATGCGCTCCCGCGCAGCCAACTCGCGATGGGTGGGCAGTCGCCTACCCGCCTCGAGGCGCCCCGCCAGGATGTTGGCCGCCATCACGTCGACGATCGACCGATACCGGGCGGAGGGCACGGCCGAATTGTATGCATGACAATCGGTTGGTCGTCATGGATGGCGATTCGTACCGTGGGGTCCACCACATCGCCGGAGAGGACGCCACCGTGCACGTCGCCATATTGACCTTCGAGGGCTACAACGAACTGGACTCGCTCATCGCCTTGGGCGTGCTGAATCGCGTCGCCGGATGGCGCGTTTCGATCTGCGCGCCCGCCGCTCGGGTGACGTCGATGAACGGGGTGACCATCGAACGCATGTCCACGTTGTCCGAGGCCATCGCCGCGGACGCGGTGATCGTCGGCAGCGGCATCGCCACCCGCGAGGTCGTCGAAGCCCCTGAGATCATGCACGAACTCCGCGGCCTGGATCCGCGACGACAACTGATCGCAGCGCAGTGCTCCGGCGCCCTGGTGCTAGCGCGACTCGGATTGCTGCGCGGTGTGCCCGCGTGCACCGACCTCACGACCAAGCCGTGGGTGGTGGCGGCGGGGGTCGACGTACTCGATCAACCGTTCTTCGCCGACGACGGCATCGCCACTGCCGGGGGCTGCCTGGCGTCGCCCTACCTGGCCGCCTGGGTGATCGCACGGCTGCATGGTGCAGATGCCGCTCGCGAGGCCCTGCACTACGTGGCGCCCGTCGGCGAGAAGCAGGACTACGTCGAGCGCGCATGGCGCGCCATCGGCCCCTACCTACCGGTCGCGGCGGCCGCCCCGTCCTGACGGCGGCACCTCAGGACGCCGTCTGTTCCGCGAGCCGACCGAGGGTGTCGTTCAGCTGGTCCTCGGTGACCAGCGGGAACTTCACCTTCTTCAGCAGATCCTTGTCGGTGACCTTCGACCAGTCGTAGGTGTGACGCACCAGCGTCTGATGGGGTCCCTGGGGTTCCAACTCCCACAGCCACTCCCAGCCCGGAGGCTCGGTGCCCGCGGGCGCGGTCTTCCATGCCACCAGCTTGTCCTTGACGTACCCGGACACGTGGTTGTCGGTCTTGTACTCACCGCCCATGTGGTCACCCTGCATGTTCATCGTGAACACGTCACCGACCTCCTTGATCCGGTCGGCGTGGTCGACGCTGCGCACGAACCCGGAACCGTCGAGGGCCGGATGCCGCTGCGGATTGGACAGGACGTCGAACACCGCGTCGGCGGGCGCGTCGATGGTTCGTTCCACGGTCACCTTGGCTTCATTGCTCATCTCTTCACACTGCCCGTTTCTTCGCGATCCGACACGTGCTGATGCGATCGGGCCCCCAGCGCTACGATCTTGATCGTCGATCCGATCCGCGGACGACACGACCGAGCACTCGGCCGTCGAACTCGGTGGTGAGCGAGGTTCCCGTGAACGGCTGGAGTCGATCGGCGCGCCGTACCGCACGCCTCCTCCTCGCGACCGGCGCGGCGGTGGGTATGGCCACGACGGTCGTCGCCTGCGGCCAAGACGTGACACCGCCGGCCTCGCAGCCGCCGCCGTGGTGCCCGCAGATCACGGGTCACGACACGACGTGCGGCGTGCTCACCCGGCCGTTGGTCGATGGACGACCAGACCTGGGTACCGTGGACGTCGGCTATGCGCTGGTGCGGCACAACGGCGAATCACCCACGGCCGCAGGCACCTTGATCGCAAACCCGGGCGGGCCCGGAGTACCGACCATCGCTTACGGCATCGACGTTGCGGCGACCACCGAGAGCATGCTCGCCGACTACGACCTGCTGCTCGTCGATCCCCGCGGCACCGGCGCATCCACGCCGCTGGACTGTGGCGTCGACGAGGGCACCTTCGAAGTGGCCCCGCGGGAGTCCCAGCGGGCGGCGGTGGCCCACTGCGCCGACCGCCTGGGCCCACGTGCCGCCGGCTACACCTCGGCAGCCACGGCCGACGACTTCGACGCAGTCCGTGAGCACCTCGGCATCGACGACGTGATCGCCTACGGTTCGTCCTACGGCACCTACCTGATGACCGTCTACGGGCAACGCCACCCGCAGCACCTCCGGTCCATGGTGCTCGCGGGCGCCTATCCCCTGCGCTTCGATCCCCTCCAGCGACCCAATGCCGACGCCGTCGACCTGACGCTGCGCCGCATCTGTGAGCGCAGCGGCTCCTGCGACGGCCAGGCGGCCGTCGACGACCTGCGGGCGGTGACCGCCCGGCTGCGCGCCGCACCCCTGCTGCTGGACGACATCCAGGTAACCGAAGGCGAATTCGCCAACCTCGTCTTCGAAGGAGCAACGAGTGACGCGGGAGGCGACCCCGACGCGATGACGCCGCTCGGACGGCTGCCCGCGGCTCTGCACGCGGCAGCCCGAGGCGATGACGCCGCGCTGCGCGCCGTGCTCCGCGACGTCGTCGACGCCAACGCAGATTCCGATGGTGACGACGACGACCTCTACGTCACCGTGGCCTGCAACGACTACCTGACGCTGTGGTCGCCCGACGCCGACGACGCCACGCGCACTGCGGAATACCAACGGGCGCTGGCGCAGGCGGGTGTGCTGGGATCGTTCAGCGCACAGGGGTTCGCCGACGCTCAGCACGACGGGGGTGACGTGTGCATCCGCTGGCACGCCACGGCGCCACAACGGCCCGACCAGAGCGGCGTACCGTTCCCGGACGTCCCCGTGCTGGTCCTCTCCGGAGACCTCGATGCGATCACCCCGGATGCAAACGGCGAGGCCGCCGCCCGCCAGTTCCCCCGCGGCAGTCTGCTCGTGGTGCCCAACGTCGGACACACCCCCGACGTCGAACCGAGCGGGTGCGTCGCGGACATCGTCGAGCAGTTCCTGCGGACGGCTACGACGGGATCGGCCACCGACTGCCTGAAGCGCATACCGCCCATCCGCGTCGAACCCGTGACCTGACGGAGCACGGTCGCTCCAATTCCTCGGCACCCTCGAACAGCGCGATCCCGACGTGCTTGGCCTCACTCGGCGGCATCACGAGACCGCATCACGAGACCGCATCACGAGTTCGAGGCACCCGCACCGAGACGCCGGTCTCGAGCAACCGCGTCGGCGACAAGCCGAACGTCGACCGGAACCGATCCGACAGGTGTGACGGACTCGCGAACCCGGCCTCGGCCGCCGCGGTGGTGAGGTCACGACCAGCGGCCAGTTCCTCGCCGACACGGACCAGCCGGCACCACATGCGATAACGGCGCACGGTCGTACCGATCTCCCGCGTGAAGAGGTGCAGGAAACCCGACTCCGACATCCCGACGTGCGCGGCCAGTACCGCCGCCGCCGGTGCGACAGTCAAATCGTCGCCAATTACCGTGGCAGCTGCCAAGATTCGAGGATCGGGCGGACGGGCCGCCGAGGGTGCCGCGGCCTCGAGCCAAGACAGAGCGTCCTGGTCGTCGGACGGGGGGACGAGCAACCGGGTCTCAGCTTCGTGATCAACGCCGATGCCGTGGGCCGTCCGACGAAACCTCGATCGGCACACGGCGCTGCGCCGCGACGCCGGATCGAGATAGCACGACACCAAGGGCCCGTCCATGACGAGTTGGTGGGTGCGCCGTGGCGGAATGAGGACGGTACGTGCCATCACGCGCTGGTCTCCGACGCCCACGGTCAACGGTCCGTCGACACCAACGGCCAGGCACCACACCGCGCCGGAATGCGGGTTCAAGCCGAGCGCGGGTCCGGAGTACACGACCTGCCCTGGCCACAACCACACCGTCGGATGACAGGTTCGTGGAAGCGGACCGGCGCCGGCCTGAGACATCGTGGACTCCTCGTCAACTGATTGGGAGACTACCGTGGCCGGTTTCAGCATCGTCGTCGTCGGGATCTTCTTCGCGGGGATGGGACTCTACGCCCTGGCGGCTCCCGCGAAGCTGTTGTCGCCGTTCGGGTTCGAGGTGAACATCGGTGCCCAGCGCGCCGAAGTTCGCGCGGTGTATGGGGGTTTCGGGATCGCGATGGCCGCCGTCCTGGGCTACGCGCTGCACTCGCCGAACGAGATTCGCGCAGGCATTCTGTTTGCGGTTGCCGCGGCACTGGCGGGGATGGCGCTGGGGCGCGTCATCTCGGCGGTGTTCGGCGACCGTACGGCGTTCTACCCGAACTGGTTCTACGGCCTGGTCGAAGCGGTTGCCGCGGCGGCGCTGTTCGTCGAGGCTCGGTGATCGCAGGGTCAGCCGGTCACGTGTCGGCCCGCCGCGGTGAACTGGCGCTAGCACTACCCGCGCGGTCGGGTCAGCGCCATTGTTTCGGCCGCCCCGCTCGCGACAGGCTGATGCCACCCCTCGGAGGACAGAGCCGAGGCCCAAGAACAGGAGCAACCATGGTCGACACCCTGGTTCGCGAGGACCTCGTCCTCTCACACGCCGTCGTCACCGCCGAGGTGAGCGCACCGTTCGACCACGTGGACATCGCGGTGTGGCTCAAGACCCTGCCGACGCACGAATACCAACGGTGCGCACCCGGTGACCACAAGGCCGCCGGCTACACCGTCGACGACGACGGGACGCCGATGTCGATCAACGTCGAGATGATCGGCACGGGACTGGTGGTCCAGCAGTACCGCTTCGAGATCACCGAACCGCAGTACTGCAAGATGATCTCGCTGTCGGACGTCCTCACGCCCGCGGGCTGGACCAGCACCCAGGTGATCTGGGAATTGCGCATGGAACGGCTCGACGACGACCACTGTCGGTACACGAACACGGTGACCTCGCACCCCACGCAACACTTCCTCGACTTCATCGCCGCCCAGGGGCAGACGTTCGAGGAAGCGGCGGCCGCCCGCCAGGAGGCCTCTGGGCGACACTGCGAGGTGGAGACGCCGCGGTATGCCCACAGCATCGCCCGCCACGCCGCAGCCAGGGCAACGCGATGACCGGCGCCGCGATCTTCGAACGCCCCGGCCCGCCCGAGGTACTCGAGTGGCGGCCGGTCGCACCGATCCGGCCGGGGCCGGGTGAGGTGCTCATCGCGGTGGCCGCCGCGGGTGTCAACAACGCCGACCTGCTCCAACGTCGCGGCCAGTACCCGCAACCCCCGGGGCCGTCCCGCCCGCTCGGTCTGGAGTGTTCCGGGACCGTCATCGCCGTCGGTGACGGAGTGACGACGTGGTCACCGGGCGACGAGGTGTGCGCGCTGCTCGACGGTGGCGGTTACGCCGACGAGGTGGCCGTTCCCGCAGCTCAGGTCATGCCCATCCCCACCGGGCTGACCCTGGTCGAAGCGGCCGCGATCCCCGAGGTCGCCGCCACGGTGTACTCCAACCTGGCCATGGTCGCCGGGCTCACCGCGGGACACACCGTCCTGATCCACGGCGCCGGAGGCGGTATCGGCACCTTCGCCATCCAGTGGGCCACCGCGATCGGGGCTCGCGTCATCACCACGGCGGGCAGTGACGACAAGGTGCGGGTGGGACGAGAACTGGGTGCAGTGACGGCGATCAACTACCGCACCACCGACTTCGTGGCGGCCACCCTGGCCGCAACCGACGGGCGGGGCGTCGACGCGATCCTCGACGTCGTCGGTGCGGACTACCTCGGCCGCAACCTCGAATGTCTCGCCGACGACGGGCATCTGGTGATCATCGGCGGCGACACGACGGCGGCACCGCTGGACATCGGGCAGCTGATGGTCAAGCGCGCCAGCGTGTCGGCCACGATGCTGCGGCGGCGACCCCCGGGACAGAAGGCCGACATCGTGGCGGGCGTCGCTCGAGACGTCCTACCCCTGTTCGCCAGCGGGGCGGTCCGGGTCGTCGTCGACACCGTGGTGCCCATCGCCGACGCCGCCCGCGCGCACCGGCTGCTGGAATCCAAGGCCACCGTCGGCAAGGTCGTACTCGCCCACGACGACCACCGAGGATGAGCGCGTCACGCGCTCGCCTCCACCGGATAGATGCGGTGAGTCCCGGTGAGGCCCTTCAACTCGACCTCGCGGGGTGCACCGAAGGTCACCTCGGAATCCGGGCCCGAGGCGGCCCGTAGGTCCTCGCTGACCAGGATCTCGCCGCCCTGGGCGAGCGCCGCGATGCGTGCCGCCATGGCCACGTTGCGGCCGAACAGGTCGTCGCCCCGGCGCACCGACGTGCCGACGTGCGCGCCCATCCGCACCCGGATGCCGTCCCACCGCCGCGGGTCCTGCGCCAGTGCAGATTGCACCGCCACGCAGCAGCGCAGGGCATCGCCGGCGCGCGCGAACGCCACCATGAACCCGTCGCCCTGGTTCTTCACGAGGACTCCGTCGTGCTCGGCCACGGCTCGACCGATCAGCGCATTGTGGCGCTCGAGAACCCGCACCCACGCGCGGTCACCCAGCGATTCGTTGCGCTGCGTGGAGCCCTCGATGTCGGAGAACATCAGCACCACCCGCCCGTCGGCCGTGATGGCGGCGAGGTCGGGCTGTTCGACCCGCGCCCACCCGGCGAGGTCTTCGATGGTGCTGCGGACTCCGCCGATCTGCTTGCGCACCAGGGCATCCGCGGTGCGGACGGTGTTCGCCACCGCACGTACCGCCAGCGGCGCCACGGCCGCCGGCCCGCGGTGCCGCCGACCGGTGCCGCCGGCGCGGCGC
>NZ_JBYVYK010000024.1:0-83656 GCF_058148405.1 Mycobacterium sp. DHQP2018-32-09
TGCCGGCGGGCGCGGGGGCGACGGGAACGGCCGCGGCAGCGGTAGCTCGGGCGGCACGGGTGGCGACGCGTCCTCGACGGCCGGGGCGGCGACCGGCGGACACGGGGGAACCGGCGGCGACAACGGCTTGGAATCTGGTGGTCGCGGGGGCGACGGGGGCCGCGGATCGGGTGCTCCGGGGCGCGGTGGTGACGGTGGAGACGGCGGCGCTCCCGGTGGCGCGGGAGGCGCCGGGGGTAGCGGCAGCACCGCGAACGGCAACGCGGGATCCGACGGCTGACGGCTCGGCGTTCACGCTTCCGCTACCGCGGTCGGGTCCTTGGGCCCGTTGCCGTGGCATGGCGAAAGCGGTTGCGCCAGTGGCGGTCACCGAGTCGAAGGCACGCGGGGCGGCGTCGGCGCAGTCGTGCGTGGCAACGTCCGGCATCTCGCTCGGAACGTTTCAACCAGTTTGCTGACGGGATCGTCGCGCCGCAGCCCGGTAGTGTGCTGGGCCGAAGTCGACTGGTGCATCGGTCCGGTGGCGCCGTCACGGTCGGCGCGCGGCGTCCGGGTCGGTCCAACGGCGGCGGTACCGTGCTCGACCTCCCTGGGGATGGTTCCGGTGCGGGTGCGTGGATGCAGGTTTCTGCAGCGCATGACATATTGACGTCCAGGATCGAAATTTGCCGAAAAGTATCGCGCCGGTTGGTTCGGGCTATGTATAGTCCCATCGCATCGTGCTCGACCTGAGACCAATCCGTTCTCGGCGGTATGTGCACCTCGTCTAGAAGGACGCCTCATGAAGAAGTTCGCGCTGTCGATTGCTGCCTTTGCCGCCGTGGGCATTGCCCTGGGCACTGCGGGTACGGCAAACGCCGATGAAGGCGGTTACTTCACGGCCTTGACCGACTACGGTTACGGCGACACCTCGCAGGACGTCGCATTGAACGTCGGCTATGGGGTCTGCAAGGACCGTGCCGCCGGCGTCGCGCGCCAAGCCACCATCGACGACATCTACAACACCACCAACGACGCCGTCGACGCCAAGGACGCCGCATTCCTCTACGACGCCGCCGTCGCCCACCTCTGCTGATCGCCAACGACGTCTGCGGCGATGCGGTTGGTGACAACCGCATCGCCGGGCACCCGCGGCGTGGCCGGCGGCAGGCTCACCTCTGCGAGAGGACTTCGAGCGCCTTGTCGAGGCTGGGATAGATCTCCAGCACGTGGTGCAGATCGGTGATGGTCAGCGGCCGGCGCGTCGCGGGTGCGGCCGCCACGATGGCGAGGCGCGTGTGCGCGGCCAGGCGGTGGACGTCGACCAACACCTGCAATCCGGCCGAGGCCAGGAAGCCGACGTCGGTCAGGTCGACGATCAAAACCGCCGGGGCGGGTGCGATCGCCCGGGCGAGTTCGTCCCGGAGTTGGTCGGCCGTCGACAGGTCGACGTCACCGGTCACGCTGGTGATGGTGCAGCCCGCTTCCCTGCGGGTGAGGACACGCACCCGCGAGGAAGGCTGGAAGGCATTCGATCGCTGCATTGCACCCACGACTTTACGGGATGGCACCGACGACACTGCATTGCGCACAATTGAAATGCGTACGATAGTCTGGCTCCATGCCGGGGCCACGTCTCGACGAACAACTATGTTTTGCGCTCTATTCGGCTTCCCGGGCCGTGACGGCCGCTTACCGGCCGCTGCTGGAGCCGCTCGACCTGACCTACCCCCAATACCTGGTGCTGCTGGTGCTGTGGGAGGAGGAGCCCTGCACGGTGGGGCACCTTGGAGAGCGGCTGTATCTCGACTCGGGGACGCTCTCGCCGTTGCTCAAACGGCTGGAGGCGGCGGGCCTGGTGCTACGCCGACGCAGTGATCTCGACGAGCGGCGCGTCGAGATCACCCTGACGCCCAACGGGCGAGCACTCGAAGAGCGCGCGGCGTGCATCCCGGAGCGCCTGCTGGAGGCCGACGATTCCGCGGCGACCGACCTCGCGTCGCTGCGTGATGCGTTGCACGCCATCACCGCCGAACTGCATGCCCGCACGGCCCGCTGAGGAACCCGTCGCCCGCCCACCGTCGAGAGGATCGATCCCGTGCCCGAGTCCGACCTGCCTGCGCCGCCACCGACCACCCGCGCGCGAACCCTCGCGCGACTCGTCCTGGCGGGTGCGATGATCTTCGCCGGTTTCAGTCACTTGTTCTGGGCCCGTGAGGAATTCCAGGCCCAGGTGCCCCGGTGGGTGCCGATGGACGCCGACGGCGTCGTCATGGCATCCGGAGGCGTCGAGATCACGCTCGGCGTGGGCCTGGCCGTCCTCAACCGGGACCGGGTACTCGTCGGCAGACTGCTCGCGGCGTTCTTCGTCCTGGTCTTCCCCGGCAACATCGCGCAATTCGTCCATCAGACCGATGGTTTCGGCCTCAACAGCGACACCAGTCGCTTCGTTCGGCTCCTGTTCCAGCCGGCGCTGATCGCGTGGGCGCTGTGGGCCACGGGGATACCGCGCGGCAAGCGGTGAAGCGTCCGCGCACCCGGTGATTCGGCCTCAGGTCGTGGCGTCGATCGCGGCGACGGTGATGGCGAAGGGGCCCTGCTGCCCGTCGAGGATGTAGACCGACAGCTGGTCGATGGTCGCGGGGTCCAGCCGCCGCGGCGCGTCGGGTGCGGGGTCGAGGCGCATGCCGACGGGTTCGAAGTCCTCGACGGGCAGCTCGTAGGTCCGTACGGTGCCGGCGACCGTGCGGAATCTCTGGACGTAGGACCAGGGCTGACCCGCCACTCCCAGCTTGAGCAGGTAGACCTTGCCGTCGCCCTCGGCGCGCATTCGCAATGCCGTTGCGCCCGTGGCCCGTTGCCCGATACCGGGGTCCTCGGGGCTGCGGGCCGAGGCGAAGCCGCCGTTGTTCGCCAAGGAGACGTTGCCGGAGAACACCAGCCCGCCGTCGCCGGCAGCGACGGTCGAGGTGGACGCCCCGCCCATGACGGGATCGTTCACCGTCGTCCATCCGGCCACCGCGGCGGGATCGAGATCGACGAGCGCGACGTCCGATGCGGCGGGCGCGGTCGTCTGGGTCGCGTCCGGGGACCCAGACGCCGTCCCACACGACACGACCAACAGTGCCGCGCTCGCCAGCGACACGCCCGCCAGCCGATACCGGAACCCTCGACCCATCATGACGTGTCCTCCTCAACACCGGTTCGACTGCGCGCCGGCCTCGCGGCCGCGCATCGGCATGCCGTCGACGACGTCGTACACCGTGCGCATGTCGGGTACGTCGCCGACGCGGAACTTCTCGCTGCCGTCCTTGCCGATCAACACGGCTGCGAAACCACTCGGCCCGATGTCGAAGCGCTGGGCGAGTTGCCGTGCCTCGTCGGCGGTGATGGCCCGGTCGTCCAGCGTGCTGGCCCCACGGGGCACCACGACACCGAGCACCATGTCGCGATCGGCGAAGTCGCAGCGGCTGTTCTCGACCCGGCGCAGCGTCTCGATCAACCGGGGGTCGTCGGCGGCGGGGGCGAATACCAGCAGCGGCCGACGCTCCCAGAGGAAGTCGCCGAGTCCGGCGGCCGCAACGGTGGCAGGTGACAGCGCGGCACTCGCCACGGCGGCGCCGACCAGCGCGAGGGCCAGGACGAGCGCGCGTCGCAGGGCGCCAGGCATCGTCGACATGTGGCATCACTCCCCGGACACGGTGATTTCGACTGTACCGATCGCAGCGGCGTCGGTGGGCTCGGCCCTGGTCTGGCTGCGGTGTCACGTTGAATGTCGAGGGGGTGCAGCCACTTCGGGGCCGTAGCGCGACACGCTGAAGTCGGCGAGCCGTTTGGCCATGCCCGCGAGCGTGTCGGCGGCGTGATGGCGCGGGTCCCACGCCGCGTACAGGCGGATCCGGACCGGTCCCGCCGGGCCGTCGATGTGCAGGGGAACCAGCCCGAATCGGGGGTCGTCGGTGACCACGGCGACACCGCGCTCGGCGGCGGCGATCGCTTGCGCCACCTGAGGATTGGACACCTCGACGTACCGTCCATATCCGATGCCGGCAGCGTCCATCGCGGCGTCCAGCAGCATGCGCGGCCGGAATTCCTCGGTCAGCAGGATCAGTTCGCGGCCGGCGAGTGCGGCGACGTCGACGCGCGTGCGGTCGGCCCACGGGTCGGATTCGGGAACGTAGGCCCACACCGGCAACACCGCGAGGAGTCGGCTGGCGAGCCACTGCGCCGGCGGGCGGGTGGCGACGGCGAGGTCGGCCCCGCCGCGGATGGCGGCGGCCGCGCCCCGCGGGTCGAGTTCGCGCACCACCGGCGTCGGGTCGTCGGGCCCCCACGTCGCCAGGAACGGGGCGAGCACGTCGGTGAGAGTCGTGGTCGTCACCGCGAGGTGCAGTGAGGACATGCGGCCCGACGCCAGCGACTCCGCCGTGCGCTCGGCCATCGCCGCCTGGTTCAGGAGCGCCCGCGCCTCCACCACGAACTCCTCTGCGGCGGCCGTGGGCCGCAGACGGCGACCGTCCCTGTCGAACAGCCGCAGGCCGAGATCCCGCTCGAGCTGGCGCAGCTGGCGCGACAGCACGGGCTGGGTGACGTGTAGGACCGCGGCCGCCTGCGTGGCCGACCCGCACTCGACCGTCGCGACGAGATAGCGCAGCAGCCGCAGATCGATGCCCACGAAGCATGATTTTAATGCCGAACAAGTCTTGGACGGCAAGTGCGCAGCGCCTCACACTGCATGTCATGGTCAACGGTGTCGAGCAATCCCGCCTCCTGCAGACGGCCGTCCCCGGCCCGCGGTCGGTCGAGCTGATGCAGCGCAAGCAGGCGGCCGTCAGCGCAGGTGTGGGCACCACGATGCCGGTCTTCGCGGCGCGTGCGGCGGGCGGCATCGTCGAGGACGTCGACGGCAACCGCTTCATCGACCTCGGCTCCGGCATCGCGGTGACCACCGTCGGCAACAGCGCGCCCCGGGTGGCAGCCGCTGTCGCCGAGCAGGTCGAGGCCTTCACGCACACGTGTTTCATGGTCACGCCGTACGAGGGGTACGTCGCCGTGGCCGAACGCCTTTCGGAGCTGACGCCCGGTGACCACGCGAAGCGCACCGCGCTGTTCAACACCGGGTCCGAGGCGGTGGAGAACGCGGTGAAGATCGCCCGTTGTGCCACGCGCCGCGACGCGGTGGTGGTGTTCGACCACGCATATCACGGGCGGACCAACCTCACGATGGCGATGACGGCGAAGAACATGCCCTACAAGCGGGGCTTCGGACCGTTCGCCGGCGAGGTCTACCGAGCACCCATGTCGTATCCCTTCCACGACGGCGAGGAGATGGACGGCGCGCGCGCCGCGAAGCGGGCCATCGCCATGCTCGAGGCGCAGGTGGGTGCCGACCAGGTCGCCGCCGTGGTCATCGAACCGGTGCAGGGCGAGGGCGGCTTCATCGTTCCCGCCCCGGGGTTCCTCGCCGCCCTCGCGACGTGGTGTCGGGACAATGGCGCGCTGTTCGTCGCCGACGAGGTGCAGTCCGGCTTCGGGCGCACCGGCGCCTGGTTCGCCGTCGAGCACGAAGGCGTGGTGCCCGACCTGGTGGTCAGTGCCAAGGGCATCGCGGGCGGTCTGCCGCTGGCCGCCGTCACCGGCCGCGCCGAGGTGATGGACGCCGTCCACGCCGGTGGTCTCGGCGGCACCTACGGCGGCAACCCGTTGGCGTGCGCGGCCGCGCTGGCGGTCATCGAGACCATCGAGTCCGAGAACCTGCTGCAGCGCGCCCAGCACATCGAGAAGACGCTGCTCGGACGGCTGCGCGACCTACAGGCGCACGACAAGCGCATCGGCGACGTACGTGGCCGCGGGGCGATGATCGCCGCCGAGTTCGTCGACGCCGTCACCGGCGAACCGGACGCCGAACTCGCCAAGCAGGTGGCCGCACACGCCATCGCCAACGGCGTCATCACGCTCACCTGCGGCACCTGGGGCAACGTGATCCGCTTCCTGCCCCCGCTGAGCATCTCCGACGAACTGCTGGACGAGGCACTCGGGATCGTCGCCCAGGGACTGGCCGAATGACCGCCGTAAGCGCACCGGCGCACCTCGAACTGGTGGCGTCGCTCGACCCGGTCGACGCCGTGCTGATCGACGGGCGCTGGCGCGCCGGTGGGGCGGGCACGTTCGACGTCGAGAACCCGGCGACCGGCGAGGTCGTGGCCACCGTGGCCGACGGCGACGCAAGCGATGCGACCGCGGCCGTCGACGCAGCGGCCATCAGGCTCGCGCAGTGGTCGGCGATCCCGGCCCGCGCGCGGGGCGAGATGCTCACGCGGGTGCGCGATCTGATGCTTCGCGACCACGAGCGACTGGCCCAGTTGATCGCGCTCGAGAACGGCAAGTCACTGGTCGACGCCCGCGGCGAGGTGACCTATGCGGCCGAGTTCTTCCGCTGGTACGCCGAGGAGGCCGTGCGCCCCGGTGGGGACTACGGACCGTCGCCCGCGGGCGGCACCCGCACGCTGGTGACCCACAAGCCAGTGGGTGTCGCCGCACTGGTGACGCCGTGGAACTTTCCGGCCGCCATGGCGACCCGCAAGATCGCCCCGGCGTTGGCGGCTGGGTGCACCGTCGTGCTCAAGCCTGCGGGGGAGACCCCGCTGACGGCCCTGGCCATCGCCCGGCTCATCGAAGAGGCCGGGGTGCCGGGCGGCGTGGTCAACGTGGTGCCGACGAGTGACTCCGCCACCGTCGTGAGCACGTGGCTCGAGGATGCGCGAGTACGCAAGCTGTCCTTCACCGGATCGACCGGCGTGGGCCGAATCCTGCTGCGCCAGGCGGCCGATCGCGTCGTCAACACCTCGATGGAGTTGGGCGGCAATGCGCCGTTCATCGTGACGGCCAACGCGGAGATCACCGCCGCGGTCGAGGGGGCCATGGTGGCCAAGTTCCGCAACGGTGGGCAGGCCTGCACTGCCGCCAACCGCTTCTACGTCCACGCCGACGTGGCCGAGGAATTCACGGCCAGGTTCGGCGCCGCGGTCGAGGCGCTGCGCGTGGGTCCGGCCGACGAGGGCAGCGACGTGGGTCCCCTGATCTCCGCCAAGGCGCTGGGCCAGGTGACCCGGCTGGTCGACGGTGCGGTGGCGCGCGGAGCGACCATCGCGCACCGGGCCGCCGCCCCCGAGGGCGCCGGGCACTTCCTCAGCCCGATGGTGCTCACCGGACTGGCCCCCGACGACGACCTGCTGGGCGAGGAGATCTTCGGACCGGTGGCGCCCATCGTGGTGTGGGACGACGTCGCCGGCTTGCTCGAGATGGTGAACGACAGCGAATACGGCTTGGCTGCCTACGTGTTCGGGGAACTGGCCGAGGCGCTGAAGATCGGTGAGGCGCTCGACGCGGGGATGGTGGGCATCAATCGCGGGTTGGTGTCGGACCCGGCGGCGCCGTTCGGTGGCGTGAAGCAGAGCGGCATCGGCCGCGAAGGCGCCCGCATCGGGCTGGAGGAGTACCTGGAGACGCAGTACCTCAGCGTCGCTTGGTAATCATCACCGCCGTGCCGCGGCGAGCTTGGCCAGCGCGTTGCGGGCCATCTCGCGGGTTTCGCGACGCGGTTGTTTGCCGTGTCGCACGTCGTCATGCGCTGCGGTCAGCAGCCACCACGTGGTGCTGACCATGAACGTGGCCGTGAACTGCGTGTCGACGGTGCCGTCGCGCTGGCCGCGTTCGATGACGGCGATGATGCCTTGGTCGGTCTCGCAGTCGAAGTCGTCGACGTCGTGGTCCTCCGACGCGCGCAACCACCAGCCCAGGCTGTCCAGGCGTTCGAGCATCTCGTCGACGATCCGCAGGTAGGCGGCCAGTCCGGTGCCCTCGTCGGTGCGGGCTTCCCGGATGGCCTCTTCGTACTGGGATTCGACGAACGCCTCGATGCCTTCCGTCAGCGCTGCCCGGTCGGGGAAGTAGCGGTTGAGCGTGCTGCGCGCCACGCCCGCGGCGGTCGCGATGTCGCTCATCGACGCGGTGGCATCGTCGGTGAGCACGTCGATCGCCGCCGACAGCAGCGCCGCTCGCGTGCGATCGCGAGCGCGCAGGGGGCGGGTGCTCGCAGCCATGACCACATCGTGCCCCACGGACCCCCTTTCGGACGAAACTTGACGAAAATCGGACACATATGTCCTAATTTTAGGTGTGAACCCCACCGCAGTCGTTGACGCGCATGCCGAGTCGCAGCCCAGCAGACTGTCCGTGCTGTGGGGCTTCGTGCGACCCCATCGCGGCCGGCTGGCCGTGGCCCTCCTGCTGGGACTGGGTGTCTCGGCGGCCGAATTGGCGACGCCGCTCGTCACGCGGAGCGTGCTCGATGCGATCGGCGCCGCGGGGGGATTCGTCGGGCCCGCTCTGCTGCTGGCCGGAGTCATCGTGGTCAGCACGGTCCTGAGTTGGCGGCAGTGGGTGATCCTGGGGACGCTGGCCGAGGACGTCGTCTTCGACGCCCGCCAGGGAATGGTCAAGCGTTTCTTGCGCGCCCGCCTGCTGCCCCTGCACGAGCGTTCCAACGGCGAGCTGGTGACCAGGGTGACCAGCGACACCGTGCTGCTGCGCGAAGCGACGTCGTCGAGCGCGGTCGGGCTCGTCAACGGCACCATCACCGTCGTCGGCACGCTGGCCCTGATGGTGTATCTCAACCCGCTGCTGGGTGCGGTGACCATCGGGTCGATGGTGCTGATCGCCATCGTCTTCGCGCTGTTGACGCCGGCCATCGGTCAGGCCCAGGAAGACGCCCAGCGCGCACTCGGCGGCCTGGGCGGCATCCTGGAGACCACGCTGCGGGCCATCAAGACCGTCAAGGTGGCAACAGCCGAGGAACGGCAATCGGATTCGCTCGTCGAACGAGCCCTGGAATCGCGCAGCCACAGCGTGCGCGCGGTGCGCCGCGAAGCCTTCGTCTGGAGTGTCACCTTCTCCGGCGTCCAAGCCACAACTCTCGTGATCGTCTGTGGCGGTGCCTATCTCGTATCGGTGGGGCAGCTCGGCATGTCCACCCTGGTGGCCTTCCTGCTCTACGCGGTGGGCCTGCTGGGTCCGACCATGGAGTTGAGCCACCACCTCACGACACTGCAGGCGGGCATCGCCGCCGCCGGCCGGATACGCGACGTGCAGTCGCTCGCCCAAGAACCGCAGGACATCGGTCCGGCGACCCCAGACCGCCTCACCGCCCTCGACGTGCCCGCCGTGGCGTTCGAGGGGGTCGGCGCCCGCTACCGCAGCGGTGGCCCACCGGTCCTGCGCGACGTCAGCGTGGACGTACCACGACGGGGCCACACGGCGATCGTCGGTCCGTCCGGTGCCGGCAAGACCACGTTGTTCGCAGCAATGCTCGCGTTCATCGAGGCGGAGACGGGTTCGCTTCGAATGGGCGGCAAGGCCTACTCGGAATTGGGCATCGCCGGGGTGCGCCGGCGCCTCGGCTACGTCGAACAGGACTGCCCGTTGCTGCCGGGAACGCTTCGCGACAACCTGTTGTTCGCGAATCCCGAAGCCACGCAGGACCAAGTCGACGACGTGGTGCGTCGGCTGCTGCTGACCGACCTGGTCACCGGTCTGCCGCGGGGACTCGACACCGACGTTGCGGCGGTGACCATCTCGGGTGGGCAGCGGCAGCGCGTGGCCCTGGCACGGGCGCTGCTGGCGCAACCGGAGGTGCTCCTCCTGGACGAGGTCACCGCACAGATCGACGCCTTGTCGGAGGCCGCCGTACACGACGTCATCCGCGAGGAGGCCGCCAGCAGGGCGGTGGTCACCATCGCCCACCGGCTGTCGACGGTCGTCGACGCCGACACCATCATCGTGATGGACCGCGGGCGCATCGTCGACCGAGGGCGCCACGACGAACTCCTCGAACGGTGTGAGCTCTACCGCCGTCTCGTCGACTCACTCCGGCTCGACACCGTCCCTGCCGGTGCCGACATCCGGGAAGGGATCACCCCATGACCCAGGGCAACGCGCCGGTCACCACCACCACGACCGACGCCTCCGCGCCCACGACCCCTGCGGCGCAGCGCACCTCGGTGCTGTCCGCGCTCAGCCCCAACGACGTCTACGGCGGCGTCATCGGGACGGTGTTCGCCAGTGCGACGCTGGCGGCCATCCCCATCGGGCAGTCGGCGGGGTACTCGGCACTGTGGGTCGCCGCCAGCGTCGGCATCGCGGCGATCACGCGCAGCTACGGCCAGCACGTGTCGGCTCACCAGGTCAGCCCCACCACGGGCTTCTGGCGGGACCTGCGGTCCTTCCTGCTCACCGGCGTTCCGATGGTGCTCGCGTCCGTCCCCACGCTGATCCTGCTGTGGACGGCCCACCTCACCGGATGGCGCGACGACGTGGAAGGGGCCGACGGGTCGCTCACGGTGGGCTACACGTCGGTCGCGCTCGTGCTGAACGCGGGCCTGCTGTTCGGCTGGGGCGTGGTGGCCGGCCGGATCAGTGGCTACTCGAAGTGGGGGGCGTGCGTCGTCGGGCTGGGCAACACCGCCCTGGGCGTGGCCGTCATCCTGGTCAACCTCGCCATCAAGTGACCTGCGCTTGCCGATGACCGCGAACCTGGACCACATTGGTGGGCATGTCAGCGGAACGACGGTCGGCGATCCACACGGTGCGAGCCGGGGTACTGGACGTGGCCTACGAGCGGCACGGCGACCCGGCGGGCTGGCCGGTGGTGCTGCTCCACGGCTTCCCGTACGCCCCACCCTGCTATGACGACGTGGTGCCGCCACTCGTCGAGGCCGGCGCCGACGTCGTGGTGCCCTACCTGCGGGGTTACGGGCCAACCCGTTTCGTCGACTACGCCACCATGCGCTCGGGCCAGCAGGCCGCGTTGGCCCACGATCTGCGGGACCTCATCGAGGCGCTCGCGATCGACCGCCCCATGGTCGGTGGCTTCGACTGGGGTGGGCGCGCCGCATGCCTGGTGGCGGCGCTCTGGCCCGAGGCGGTCTCGGGTCTGGTCACGGTGGACGGGTACAACGTCCAGGACATCGCGGCCGCCGCGACCCCCGCACTGCCGGAGGTCGAGGCCCGCTACTGGTACCAGTACTACCTGCACGGTGAGCGGGGGCGCCGCGGCCTGGAACGCCACCGCGCCGAGTACGCCCGGCTGCTGTGGCAGCAGTGGTCGCCGCGATGGGACTTCACCGAGCAGGCACTCCTGGCCACCACGCGCTGCTTCGACAACCCGGACTTCGTCGACGTCGTGGTGCACAGCTACCGCCACCGGTACGGTCTGGTCGCCGGCGACCCGGCGTACGAGGCGACCGAGCAGCGCATCGCCACCCGACCACCCGTCGACGTGCCGACCGTCGTCCTCGATCCCCTGTACGACGGTCTGGGCCCGCGTCCCGGCGTCGGCGACCACCACGAACACTTCGCTCGACTGGTCGACCACCGGGCAGTGGACGCCGGCCACGGCCTGCCGCAGGAGAACCCGAAGGCCTTCGCCGATGCCGTCCTCCTGCTGAGACGATCACACCCCACGGTTTGAGATCACGGGCGCGCGGCAAGCACCACAGTCGTGCCCGAGGGTGACACCGTGTTCGCGCTGGCGCGCCGGCTCGACGCCGCCCTTCGCGGGCGCGTGCTGACGCACGGCAGGCTGCGCGTTCCGGCGCATGCCGCCGAGGACCTCGGCGGTCTCACGGTGCTCGAGCACGTCACGCACGGCAAGCACCTGTTGACCCGCCTTTCCGAGGACGTCACGCTGCACACGCACCTGCGGATGTCGGGCTCGTGGACGATCTCACGCGCCGGTAGGCGGCTGCCCGCGACCGTCATGCCGGACGTGCGTGTGGTGCTGCGCACCGACGGACCCGCGGCGTACGGCATCCGGCTCCCGGTGGTCGAATTGCTGCGCACGCGTGACGAATTCATGGTCGTCGGGCACCTCGGGCCCGATCCGCTGCGCCCGGACTGGGACGCTCGGGAGGCGTTGCGACGCATGCGCGAAGACGGGGGACGGCCGGTGGTGGCCGTCCTGCTCGACCAGCGCTGCGTGGCCGGCTTCGGCAACCTGTGGGCCAACGAGCTGTGCTTCCTGCGGGGGCTCAGCCCGTGGACCCCGATCGACCAGGTCGACGTCGAGGCCTTGCTGGCTCTCGGGGCACGCGCACTCCGCCATTCGGCCACGGTGCCCGGCGCCATGCAGGTGACCACGGGCCACCGGCGCAAGGGCGAGAGTCACTGGGTGGCCGGCAGGGCGGGGCGGCCGTGCCTGCGATGCTCGACCGTCGTCAGGGCGATCGACGAGGTCCCCAACGACCCGGAGCGGAGGCGCACCTGGTGGTGTCCGAACTGCCAACCGGGGCCGCAAGCGCCGCCCGGTTAGGAATCCGGGGCGCGGTGCCTGCCGATGTACTCGGCCTGCGCCGTCGGCGGCCGCCAACCCAGGCCGAAGAGTTCGTAGGACGAGTTCCCGAAGCTGGGCGCGGTGGCCGACAGGCCACCAGGCGACGGGATCAGGGGATCCACTCCGTGGTCGTTCATGTCCGCTCCGTGGTGACGTTGACGCTGGCGCAGATTCGATACCCGCCAACCGGAGGGACGAAACGCAGCTGTCACGACGGTCTGGCGGGCGGAGCGAACCCGGGCTACTTCTCGACGCTCACCACGGGGAGGATTCGTCGACGGGGATGCCTAGCGGTCGCCGGCCGTCACTGGCCGTTGGCGACCACCCCGCCGCTGAGGTGGTCGACGACGAAATCCGCTGCCTGGTCGGCCATCCCATTGCTCTTGTAGGCGCTGTGGGCGGCTCGTTCGAAGCCGCCGGGTTGGCACACCGGATCGCCCGGTGCGCAGAGTTGCACGGTCTTGTCGGCGTAGCGGGGACCGACCGAGATCGGCGGGGCGTTGCGGTCGACGATGTCGAGGAAGTTCGAATCCGGGGTGCCGAACAGCGCCACGGCGGCGACGTGTGACGCCACCGACTCCGGCATGGGCCCCTTGATGCTCGGCGGCAGCACGTAGCCCGGCGGAACGCTGTCGAACGTGGTGTAGGCCGCGACGGCGGCGCCCTGCGAGTACCCGCCCAGCACGATCTGGGTGTCGGGGCACCGATTGGCCAGCGCTTCGATGTAGTTGGCGGCGTCACCGACGCCGCCGACCGCCGCCTGGAAGTCCAGCGATGCCGGGTAGTTCACCCCGTAGACCGCGGCGGGCGTCTTCAGGCGCGAGTTGAGCGCGTCGATGAACGCCTGACCGGTGGCGCCGACACCGGGCGCCTCGAACGTGCCGCGGGCGAAGACGACCTCGACGGCGGGGCATCCCTGCGCGGGCTCGGCCCACGCCGACGCCATGCCGGGGCCCACGGCGGCGACGAGCGCCAACCCTGCGGCGGCGGCGAGTCGGCGGCCCCTCCGCACGTGCGTACTGATGGTCATGGGTGCCTTTCGACGGAGCCGCTTAGACGGGCTATCAAGCTATATGGCTATCACGCCACCCCCGTTGGTGCAGAACGGCCTCGCCGATTGCTGTCCGAACGCTGGGACCGCTCGGATGAGCGGCGTCACTGAACAGGGCGAAAACCGATGCTTCCAGACGCGCGTGGGCCCGCCTGCGATCCTCGACCACTTGGGATGGGGACTTCGTCGCCCGTCACGTCCCACGGGCAGCGCCCGGCCGGGTGCCTGCGGCAACCGCTGACGGCCTCAGACCGGCGGCCAGTGGCGTAGCGCGGCATCGGCGACCCGTTGGAGTTCGCGACGGCCGGCACCGCCTGCGGCCTGCACGGCGAGACCGTTGCCGACGGTGGCCACGTAGCGGGCGAGCAGCCCGGGATCGGTGTCGGCGCTCAGGTCACCGGCCGCGACGGCCGCGCGGAAGCGATCGCGCAGCTGCGACCACTGTTCCTCGCGGCACGCGGCCAGGAAGTCGCGCGCGGATTGGGCCACGTCTCCTGCGACCAGCGAGCCCTGCACGACGAGGCATCCGGCGGGACCACCTCGGCGGGTGGTGGCGGCCACCACGCCGGCGAGGGCAGCCGCGGCGACCTCGCGGGCGGTCGGCTGGGCCAGCGCGGAGGTGAGGTAGCCGGCCGGCCCGGCCAGGTAGCGGCGGACGGCGGCCTGAAACAGCTGTTCCTTGTTGCCGAAGGCCGCGTACATGCTGGTGCGCGTGATGCCCATGGCATCGGTCAGGTCGGCCAGCGTCGCGCCCTCGTACCCCCGCTCCCAGAACACCAGCATGGCGCGCTCCAACGCCTGGTCGGCGTCGAAGCCCCGGGGCCGCCCCAGGGCCGTTCCCGTGGTCGTCGGCATGTGACGAGTCTACGCCTTCTGTACCGATCGGTCCCGAAGTGATACGGTGACTTCCGTACCGATCGATACCGAACCGGCGCGACGTGCGCCGTACCGCGAGGAAGGCCAATCCCATGAACGCTGCGGCACCCGAGCATCTCGGCTCTCCTCGCCCACGCCCCCTCGCGGGCCTGCGGGCACTCGTCACCGGCGGTTCACGCGGCATCGGAGCCGAGATCGTTCGCCGTCTGGCGGCCGATGGCGCTGCCGTGGCGTTCACCTACCGGTCCTCGCCGCAGCAGGCCGACGACCTCGTCGCCGCCGCGACGTCGGCGGGCGCCACCGTCGTCGGGCTCGACGCCGACAGCGCCGACGCCGCCCAGATCCAGCGCGCCGTCGACGAGGCCGCGCGCCGCCTCGGCGGCCTGGACGTCCTCGTCAACAACGCGGGCATCGCCCATGCCGAACCCATCGACACCTTCCCCCTCGAGCGGTTCGACCAGTCGATCGCGGTGAACGTGCGGGCGGTGTTCGCCGCCGTACAGGCGGCCGTCGCCCACATGGAAGAGTCCGGCCGCATCATCACCATCGGCAGCGTCAACGGCGATCGGGTGCACGTCCCCAACCTGGCGGTGTACGCCATGACCAAGGCGGCGGTCGCCGGCCTGACGCGCGGCCTGGCGCGGGAACTCGGCCCGCGCGGCATCACCGTGAACAACCTGGCGGTAGGCCCCACGAGCACCGACATGAACCCGGATGACGACAGTGACATGGCCGAGGCGAACCGGGCGATGACCGCGTTGGGTCGCTATGGTCATCCGCGCGACATCGCCAGTGCCGTCGCCTATCTCGCCTCACCGGAAGCGGCGTGGGTGACCGGCGCGACGTGGGCCGTCGACGGTGGTTTCAGCGCCTGAGCGCAGACGGCGAGGCCAACCGTCCCGTTCGGTCACGACTAGGACCGATTTCGCGAAAGCGCATGCGCAAGCGCTTGCGTAGCCCCTAGGCTCCTGCACAGCCGCGACGCGGTCGGCGTCGCACCGGGACGAGGGAGTCCACATGGTCGGAAAGCGCACCCGCAGCACGCTCGCCGTCGGAGCGCTGCTCACCGCGGGGTCACTGGTCCTCGGTGTCACCGGCTGCAGCAGCTCCGGCTCCGACGAGGTCAAGGTCGGGCTGATCACCAAGACCGACTCGAACCCGTACTTCGTCAAACTGCGGGAGGCCGCCCAGGCGCAGGCCGACAAGGACGGTGCCAAATTGGTGGCGCTTGCCGGAGCCTTCGATGGCGACAACGAGGGTCAGGTGTCGGCCATCGAGAACATGGTCGGCCAGGGCGTCAAGGGCATCCTCATCACCCCGAACTCCTCGACCGGCGTGCTCGACGCCATCAAGAAGGCCCGCGACGCAGGCGTCGTCGTCATCGCCCTCGACACCGCGACGGACCCCGAAGACGCCGTCGACGCCACGTTCGCCACCGACAACAAGGCCGCGGGCGTCAGCCAGGGCAAGTGGGTGCGCGCCGCGATCGGCAGCGCCGCGCCCCAGGTCGTCATGCTCGACGGCACGCCGGGCGGCACCGTCGACACCTTCCGCCACGACGGCTTCCTCGAGGGCTTCGGCATCGCCAACGGCTCGCCGGAGATCGTCGGCCAGGAGAACACCAACGGCGACCAGACCAAGGCGCAGACCGCAATGGAGAACATCCTGCAGCGCGCCCCGCGGATCAACGCCCTCTACACCATCAACGAACCCGCCGCCGCGGGCGCCTATCAGGCCATCCAGTCCGCCAACCGCGCGGGTCAGATCACCATCGGATCGATCGACGGCAGCTGCACCGGCATCGCGGACGTCAAGGCAGGCAAGATCGGCGCCACGGTGCTCCAATTCCCGGCCAAGATGGCCGAACTCGGCGTGCAGGCCGTCGTGAAGTTCGCCAAGGACGGCACCAAGCCCAGCGGATTCAACGACACCGGTTCGCAGCTCGTCACCGACAAGCCCATGCCCGGTATCGAATCGAAGGACACCGCCTGGGGCGAACAGAACTGCTGGGGCTGAGCCGCGACATGAGTACGGATGCACCCACGACCGCGACGCCGCCGGAGGAGGGCCGGTCGAGGCGGTTCGACGTCGCCAACCTGCTGCGTGAACCGCTGCTCGGGCCGGTGGCCGCGCTCGTCATCGCGATCGTCGTCTTCAGCGCGGTGTCGGATTCGTTCCTCGAACCGCAGAACGTCTCGCTGATCCTGCAGCAGTCGGTGGTCATCGGCATCCTGGCCGTCGGTCAGACGCTCATCATCCTGACCGCCGGCATCGACCTGTCGATCGGAGCGGTCGCGGTCTTCGGAACCATCGTGCTGGCACAGGGCGTCGGGGCCAACGGCCCGGTCGTGGCCTTGCTCTCGACGCTGCTGGTGTGCGTGGCGTTCGGCGCGCTCAACGGTGGGCTGGTCACCGTCCTGCGCCTGCCGCCGTTCATCGTGACGCTGGGGACGTTCACCGCGATCCAGGCCGCCACGCGCCTGCTCGCGGGCTCGGAGACCTACCGCGTGGAGCCGGGGCCGCTGACCTTCCTGGGCACCTCGTTCCGGATCGGGTCCTTCGCGACGACCTACGGCGTGGTGGCCATGCTGCTGGTCTACCTCGTCATGTGGTACGCCCTGTCCCAAACCGCCTGGGGCAAGCACGTGTACGCCGTCGGTGGCAACCGGCAGGCCTCGGATCTCTCGGGCATCAAGTCCGGACGCGTCTTGCTGTCGGTCTACGTCACCACGGGTGTCATCGCCGCCATCGCCGCGTGGGCGGCACTCGGTCGCATCCCCAACGCGGACCCGAACGCCTACCAGAACGCGAACCTGGAGACCATCACCGCCGTCGTCATCGGCGGCACCAGCCTGTTCGGCGGTCGGGGCGGCGTGGTCGGCACCCTGGTGGGCACCCTGATCGTCGGCGTGCTGCGAAATGGCCTGACCCAGGCCGGTGTCGACAACCTCTATCAGAACATCGCGACGGGGATCCTGGTGATCGTCGCGGTGGCGGTCGACCAGTTCACCCGCAGGAGGTCGCGATGAGCGATGCGCCCGCACTCGAGGCCCGGAGCCTCGTCAAACGCTATGGCAACGTCGTCGCCATCAACGGCGCCGACTTCGAATTGCGCACCGGCGAGGTGCTGGCCGTCATCGGGGACAACGGGGCGGGCAAGAGCAGCTTGATCAAGGCGCTCGCCGGCGCGGTGATCCCGGACTCCGGACAGATCCTGATGGACGGTGAACCGGTGTCGTTCAAGAACACCCGCGATGCCCGGGCCGCCGGGATCGAGACCGTGTACCAGGACCTCGCCGTGATTCCGGCGCTGGACATCTCGTCGAATCTGTACCTGGGTCGGGAGGTGCGTCGAAAGGGATTGGCCGGCAGCGTGTTCCGCAGGCTCGACATGCCCCGCATGCGCCAGGAGGCCTCCGGGCACCTGGCGGACCTGAAGATCGGCATCAAGAACGTGAACCAGGCCGTGGAGACGCTGTCCGGTGGGCAGCGGCAGGGGGTCGCGGTGGCGCGAGCGGCCGCGTTCGGCCGCGGCGTGATCATCATGGACGAACCGACCGCAGCGCTGGGCGTGCGGGAATCGGGCCAGGTGATCGACCTGATCAAGTCGATCCGCGAACGCGGTATCCCCGTCGTGCTCATCAGCCACGACATGCCGCACGTCTTCGAGGTGGCCGACCGGATCCACATCCATCGGCTGGGGCAGCGCGCCGGCGTCGTCGACCCGAGGAAACGGTCCATGTCGGAGGTAGTGGCGCTCATGACCGGTGCGGAGGAGCCGACCGATGAGGAACGCGCAGGGCTCTGAGCGCGCCCCGGCCGGACTCTTCGTCGGCCTGGCCACCCTCGACGTCGTGCACCGCGTGGCCTCGCGTCCCGACGTCAACGAGAAGGTCACCGCCACGGCGCAGTTCGTCTCGGCCGGCGGTCCGGCTGCCAATGCCGCGGTCGTCCACGCGGCCCTCGGCGGCACGGCGACGCTCGTCACCGCGCTCGGCGATGCACCGGTCGCGGACCTGGTGCGCAGTGATCTCGCCGCTCACGGAGTCACCGTCGTCGACGTCGCCGTCGGGACGGAGCGGGCGGTTCCGGTGTCCGCGATCGCCGTCGTCGAGGGGACGGGTGACCGGTCGGTGGTATCGCTGGACGCGGTGACATCGGATGCCGGGCCGCCGCCGTCCCTGGAGCGCCTGGTCGCCGCCGCCGACGTCGTACTGGTCGACGGGCATCACCCCGACCTCGCCGGAGCCGCGGCGAGGTGCGCGGCAGCGCGCGGGGTCCCGCTGGTCGTGGACGCGGGACGCTGGAAACCCGTGCTGGGCGCGATCGCCGAGCACGCCACCGACATGGTGTGCTCTGCCGACTTCCGCGTGCCCGGCGCGGACACGTCGGAGGCGATGGCGGCCGCCTTGCTGGCCCGCGGGGTCGGCACGGTGGTCGTGACCCATGGGGGCGGTCCCGTCCAGTGGTGGGCCGGCGGGCGCAGCGGCGAGGTGGCGGTGCCTGCGGTGACGGCGGTCGACACGCTCGGTGCGGGCGACGCCTTTCACGGCGCGTACTGTTTCCATGCCGGTGACGCCCTGGTGGATCGGATAGAACGGTCCGCACGCGTTGCGGCGCTGCGTGTCTCGACGGTCGGGCCGCGGGCGTGGCTGGCCGAGTTGCGCGGCGGAGGGGAGACGAGGTGACCATCGACGGCGACGTCCAGGACGTCACCATGGAGCAGTTGACCGAGTGGGCGCGTGCGCTCGTGGTCCCGGGACGGCGCCGCCTCCTCGGGATCACCGGCGCTCCCGGCGCCGGAAAGTCCACGGTGGCCGAACGTCTGGTGACCGCACTCGGGTCCGAGGCCGCGGTGCTGGTCCCCATGGACGGCTACCACCTGGCCAACGAGGTGCTGGAGGCGTTGGGCCGACGCGACCGCAAGGGTGCGTACGACACGTTCGACGATGGGGGATACGCGCGACTGCTCCAGACACTGCGGGCGCAGGGCGGCGACGATCCGGTGGTCTACGCCCCCAGGTTCCGACGGGAGATCGAGGAGCCCGTCGGCTCGTCGATTCCGGTGGCGTCGACGACGCCGCTGGTGGTGACCGAGGGCAACTACCTGCTGCTCGAGTCCGGGGCATGGCCTGCGGCCCGCGCGTGCCTGGACGCCGTGTGGTTCTTGGCCCCCGCCAGCGACGTTCGGCATCTGCGGCTGGTACGCAGGCACGAGGCGTACGGCAAGTCGCCGGACGACGCGAGGCGCTGGGCGCTGGGATCCGACGAACGCAACGCCCAGCTGATCGAGTCGACCGCAGGTCGCGCGGACCGCATCCTGCGACTGCCATGACCACGATGGGCGACGTGGCCCGGCTGGCGGGTGTCTCGGCGTCCACGGTGTCGCACGTGCTCAACGGCACCAGGAAGGTCGACGCGTCGACGCGGTCGCGCGTGGAGGCGGCCATCGAGCAGACCGGGTATCGGCGCAACGTCGTGGCGCGTGCACTGGCGGCCGGGCGGACGCACACCGTGGGCCTGTCGATATCCGCCTTGACCAACCCGTATTTCGGAAGCCTGGTGCACGCCGTCGAGTGCGCGCTATCGGCCGCCGGGTACGTCCTGATCGTCGGGGACTCGCACGACGACGTGCACTCGGAGCGGCGCGTCACCGACTCCTTGCTCGACCGGAAGGTCGACGGCCTGATCGTGGCGCCCGCGGCGGGATCCGAGCGGGTGACGCTCCCCGCGGTCGTCGCGAGCCGTACCCCGCTGGTGCTCATCGACCGCGGAGTCGAACTGGACTGCGACCAGGTGTGCCCGGAGAACACGGCTGCGGCGCGACGGCTCACCGAACACCTGCTCGCGCACGGGCACCGGCGCGTCGGCGTCGTCCGCGGACTCGCCGGGATCTCCTCCACCACCCAGAGATTCGACGGGTACGTCGCGGCGCTGGGTGCGCGGGGGATCGCCGTGGACCCCGATCTCGTCGTCGACGGTGAGTCGGCCACCGACGTGGCCGAGCGGCGGGTGCTTGCCGTCATGTCGGATTCGCGTCGCCCGACGGCGCTGGTGTCGATGAACAACGCGATGACGATCGGGACGCTGAAGGCGGTACGCCGCCTCGGTCTGTCCATCCCCGGGGACGTGGCGTTGGCCTGCTACGACGACTTCGAGTGGTCGGAGCTGTTCGAACCGCAGCTGACCGCGGCCGCCCAGGACGTCGAGACCATCGGCGCCACGGCTGCCGAGCTGCTGCTGCGGCGCATCCGTGGCCACGATGGCCCGAGCGAGCGGATCAGCGTTCCCACGACGTTCCACCGCCGGAATTCCTGCGGGTGCGCCTGACCCGCGTCGCGAAGCCGGGGGTGAAGCGGCGTGCACGACGTGGGTCGCCTCAGGCGCCGTAACGCGCCCAGATGGGCATGCACTTGTCGAGTTGCTCCAGGAACTTCTCCAAGCCGACACGAGGTTCCCCGAAGCCCGTCGGATCGACGCGGTAGCCGGGATAGGCGATCCCGATGCCGAACAGGCCGGGGGCGATGATGCCATTGGACGGGTTGTGCCGCAGGGCGCCCCACTGCGGCGTGGCGATGCGACGCGGCTCGAAGCCGACGGTGTACACCACGTGGTCGCACTGCGCCACCAACTCGTCGAACCGGGGATCGGCGACGTGGTGGCGATGCAGACGTTCGGGTAGCCGACCGTCGAGGTTGTCTCGAGCCCACTGCGCGGCCCGACCCTTCAGGCCCGTGTCGTCGAACAGCGTCCAGTCCTCGAACTCGACGGCGTAACGCAAGGGATGCTGGTAGAAGTCGATGACCTTGGAGACCGGTTGGCGCAGCAGGTTCGGCAGCACCAGCATGGTCGAGTGGGAGGAGCCGAACACCGCCACCGTCGCACCCGCCAGAGGTTCGGCGTCGAGCTTGCGCAGGTCCACTGCGACCTCGAGTGGTATGTGACGCAGGTGCGGATGATCGAGGGTGCGGGCGTCGCTGCCGATGGCCAGCACGACGTTGTCCGACGTGAGTTCCGAGTCGTCGACCTGCACCGTCCAGCGGCGCTGCCGTAGCTCGATGCGGGTCGCGCGTGCCTTGACGGCCGCGACGCGTTCGATCAGGTGGCCGGTGATCCACTGCAGGGGTTCGGCGACGGTGCCGAGCGGGCAGGTGTCCCGTGGATCCAGGTGCCGGATGGCGAAGTCGGGCCCCTGGTCGAACCTGAACGCCCTGCTGGCGCCGAGGAAGTGCGTGAAGCCCGCGACCCGCGTGTTGCTGGAGACCGCGGACCACTTGGCCCCGAAGTCACCGACGGCGAAGTCCGGATCCACCCAGGCGATCTGCTCGGCGTCGACGCCGTCGTCGAGCAGGCGCCCGACGGTCGCGATGCCCGCCGGCCCGGCGCCTATGACCATCCATCGAAAGTGGTTGCTACGCATGTCGAGACTCCCTCCGAGATCACGTGCCGCTGATCGGCACCACTCCATGCTCGGGCCGACCGTCGCGAAGCGGTAGCGGCGCCGTGATTGTGGTCCCACAATGACGGCTTGTGAGTACGGCGGCGGCTAGTGTCGAGGGCGCAGGGACGCGATGTGGGCGAGGAGGTCTCGGACTGCGCCGGCCGGGGGCGTGCGGCCACCGGTCCACACGGCCCGCAGGTCACGGTGCAGATCCAGGTCGGCGGTGGCCACTTCCCGCAGACGGCCGAAGGCCAGGTCGTCGGCGACGGCCAGTCGGCTCATCACGGTGGGGGCTCCGCTGGCCAGCACCGCGGCGCGTACCGCGGCAGCCGACGACAGCTCCAGCAGCGGCGACGCCAGGCGATCCCCGGAGTATCCGGCGTTGGCAAGCGCCGCGATCAGGGAGTCCCTGGTGCCCGAGCCCGGCTCACGGCAGATGAGCGGAGTCCGCGCCAGCTCGGCGGCACTGACCGGGCGGGTGCGCCTGGACCATGCGTGACTGGCGGCCACCACCACCACGAGTTCGTCCCGAGCCACCACCCGCGTATGCAACCCCGATGGCACGGAGGGGCTTTCGATGAAGCCGACGTCGGCGGCACCGGTCGTGACGTCGGTGATGGCGTGGTCGCTGTTGGTGGCGGTCAGCGTGACCTCTGGGGACGGGGTGCCGGTTCGCACGGCGGCGGCGCTCAAGGACACCAGCCAGCGTGGCAGCAACCGTTCGGCGATGGTCTGGCTCGCGGAGATGCGGATGCGATGGCGGGATTCGTCACGCAGGGAGGCCAACCCGGCGTCGACGTGTGCTGCGACCTCGAGCAGTTGGTGGGCCCATTCGGCGACGACCACTCCCGCGGGCGTGAGCCGAGAGCCGCGCGGTGACCGGACCGCGAGTTTCACGCCCGTCTGCGCCTCCATCGACGCCAGCCGCGCCGACACGGCCTGCTGGGTCAGGCCGACGTCGCGAGCCGCGGCTCCCAGGCTGCCCGTCCGGGCGATGGCGAGCAACACCTCGAACTCGGCGAGGGTGGGCATCCGTGAGCTGAGGGCCATGACGTCGATGAAAGCACGCGCCGGGGTCGGGGGCACTGGCATCGGACCGACGCCCGCTCACAAGCAGCGATTGTGAACTCACGACGAAGAGTCCCCTACCGTGGCGCCGCTGCCGAGTGGACGCTGAATCATGTTCGGCAGTAACGACATCGAAGGGATACGAACATGACACTCAAGCACACGATCATCGCCCTGGCGCCTGCGGCGGCAGCGGTGATGGTCGCTCTCACGCCCGCCGCCGGCACCGGTCCGGATCCGAGTACCGCGTACGGCACCAACCCGGTCACCGCCGTCACCCCGACCTATCACGTGGACGACCACGACGAAGTGGACACCTCAGGGGGTTTCGTGGATCAGGCGTTCTGATGGTGGTTCGCGCGGTGCCGGCCGTGGCTCACGCCGCGGTGAGCGACTCCATGGCGACGCGTTCGGCATCGTAGGTGTCGACCCCGACGCCGTCGAAGATGGCAGCGATCCGATCCGCCCGTGCCCGCGGTGACATGTCCGTGCTGCGGTAGACACGACCGGCCGCGCGGGCGCCGTCGCGTACCTGCCGGGTCCGCGACAGCCGCAGCTCCTGGTAGAGCCCGAGCCGCCCAGGCACGTCCGACGGCTCGCAGCCTTCGAGCACGACCGCGAGCGTGATCGCGTCCTCGATGGCCTGATTGGCGCCCTGCCCCAGGTGTGGCACGACGGCGTGCGCCGAATCGCCGAGCAGCGTGAGGCGGTCGGTCGACCAGTTCGCCCGCGGTTCGCGGTCGTAGATGCCCCATCGGAAGGTTTCGTCCATGGCCGAGATGACGTCGAGAACGGGCTGCTGCCAACCCGCGTACGCGGCGGCCAGTTCGGCGACGTCACCCGGTGCGGTCCACGACTCGACCACGTCGAGGTTCGTGGGCACGAAGGCCACGACGTTGAGGAGCCGGCCGGCCGAGACCGGGTAGGTCAGGAAGCTGCGGCCCGGGCCCATCCACATGGCGCTCGCATCGAGTGCGCCGACGGCGTCGACGCCGACGAGCCGCTCGGCCGGGATGACGCCGCGATAGGCCATGATGCCTTCACTGACGGGTTCGGCCGAGGGGCCCACCGCACCCTGCAGTCGCGAGTGGATGCCGTCGGCCCCGACGACGACGTCGGCCTCGGTGCGGCTGCCGTCGGCGAAGTGCAGCGTGACGCCCTGCGCGCGTTCGACCACGTCGACGACCCGGCGGCCCAGCGTGATGGCGTCCACCGGGAGTGCCTCGGAGAGCACGCGCTGGAAGTCGCCGCGGTGGAGGAACCAGGTGTGGTCGGGATCGCCGAAGGACAGCGACGACGGTTCGCCCGCGATGGGCTGGCCTTGCCACGTGCGGAACACGTAGCGCTTCAGCGGCCCGGCGATGGCGCGCAGCCCGTCGCCCAGTCCGAGGCGCTCGAGGATGCGCGATCCGTTGGTGGCGATCGACACGCCTGCGCCCAGGCCCTTCAGTTCGGCCGCCTGCTCGTAGACGTGGACGTCCACACCGCGCTGCCGCAGCGCGATGGCCGCGGTGAGTCCGCCGATGCCGGCCCCGACGATCGCCACCCTGATCTTGCCGTCAACGTTCATCGACCGTCCTCCCGTCACCATTGATGTACCGATCGGCACAACTTCATGTCGTTGACCGTAGTCGTACCGATCGATACATTCAAGTGATGCCGCGCACCCCCGATCCCGTCAAGCGTGCCGAGCTGTTGCGTGCCGTCGTCGGCTATCTGGAGGAGCGCGGGGTCGGTGACATGTCGCTGGCCCCGATGGCCGAGGCGATCGGAACGAGCAAGCGCATGCTGCTGTACTACTTCGGAGATCGCGGGGAGTTGTTGTCGCAGGCCCTCGAGGCGAGCAGGCCCGCCGTCGGCGAGATGTTCGACGGGATCGCCACCGCCGCCGACTTCGATGACGCGGCCACGCGGCTGTGGCAGGCGATCACGCGTGGTCGTCAGCGCCGCACCGTCGGCCTGATGCTGCAGGTACTGAGCTTGGCCGTCACCGATCCGGATACGTACCTGCCCCACGCACAGGCCGCGGTGAGGGCAATGCTCGATCCCATCGCCGCCGCGCTGACGAGCTTGGGATGCGCCGACGATGACGCGAGAGTGCGTGCGACGCTCGTGGTCTCGGCGTTGCGCGGGCTCTGCCAGGATCGCCTGGTCACCAAGGACGCCGCCCGCCTCGACGCGGCAGCTCAGCGGGTGATCGCCGCAGCGGTCGCAGACCTGTGAGCGCTCACGGCGCGGTGAGCTGCGCGGCGGCCCGACGCATGCGGGTGTGCATGCCGGCATACGGGGAGGCCTGCGGGAGAAGCCCCTTGGCGATCTTGGTCACGGCGCTGTAGTTGACGTCGACCACGTTGGCCAGCGGCGACGAACACAGCTGAGAGCACACCTGGTAGGCATCCATGGTGCCGAGGCCGTACAGCTCCGCGAGCCACCGCACCATTTCGACCTGCGAGCAGCGCCAGGCGTCTTCGAGGGGGCGCGCCGAGCCGACGGTCGCGATGGCGTCGTCCTGCTCGAGGCGGGGCCACGCGGGCGCGCAGCCCTTGATGAGGTCAACGATCAGCGTCACGTGCATGGCTCCCTCCAGAGCGGTTCCACACGTTTCGCCTTCCCCCTGCCGATAGTGTCCGTCCCCCACGGAGAACAGTGCGCCGTCGACGTTCACGCCGAGATACACGGTGGTTCCTGCCCGTATCTCGGGCGTATCCATGTTGCCCCCGAAGTAGTCCGGTACCAGCGTGGTCCGCACTTCGCGCAGCGCGGGTGCCACACCGACGGTGCCCAGCATGGGAGCCAACGGCATCGACATCGTGAAGTCGCCCTCGTGCGCGACGAAGGTGGCGATCTCCGCCTGCCGATCCACGGCGTAGATCCACGTGAGTTCCGGCAACGGCGGCTGCAGCCCCGCCGTTCTGTCGGTTCCGGTGAGGGCGCCGAAGAGGGGGATCGTGGTCGACGCCGCCCAGTCGCGCGCCGGGGCCAGTGACACCACGTGCAGCGCCAGCGTGTCACCGGGTTCGGCGCCCGTCACGTGGAACGGGCCGGTCTGGGGGTTCAGTTCCTTGGGGTTGAGTACCTCGCTCGGTCGGTCGGCGACGGAGGTCACCCGTCCGGCGAAGGCATCTTCGGTCCAGAGGCGCAAGGTCGTCCCCGGTGCCACCTCCAGCACCGGCTCCGCGCCGCCGAACGTCCAGGCGTACTGGTCGGGGGAGGGGGTGAACTCAACGACGGCCACTGGGTGCTCCACTCTGGTGTGCGGTTGGGGTTGCGGTGACGGTGCGGGGCAGCAGCGCGGCCGCGACCATGCCGATGACGGCCCACAGGATGGCCTGGTTCACCAGGGAGTCGACGCGGAAGTCGCTCAGCACCTCGGCCGGGAATCCCGGGTAGACCATCGCGCCCGTGGCGTCGGTGAGTACCTCTGGCACTTCCGCGAACGTGGGTGTCACCGCGTTGACCAGGATCATCGCCACGACGTAACCGACGGTCGCCAGCGCTGCGGCCCGCCAGGCGCCGAGGCGCGGCGTCGACCGCAGCGCGGTGAACGCGGCGACACCGGCGACGACGAGAGATGCCGCCACGACCGTCAGATGAGCCGTCGTCCTGGCAGCCATCGTCTCCTCGAGACCGACGCCCGGTGGATTCGGCGGATGACACAGCGCAGGTAGCAGGGCGACGACGACGAAGGCCGCCGCGGCCAGCCCCACCGCGGCCGTTCGCCCGTCGACCGGGCGAGGTCCACCACGCAGCACGCGCAGCGTCACGGCCAACGCCACGGCGAACAGAGCGCCCATCACCATGCCGAACACGACGATGCCGACCCCGGCGCCGAGGTTTTCCTGCCATGCCCTACTGAAGATCTCGTGCGAGTGGGAGTGCCCCTCGCCGAGCATGGCCGCCTCGGCATGGGAGCGTCCCGCCTCGTAGTCGATGGCCGCGTCGATCACCGGGGAGATGGCTACGCGGGAGTAGGTGAACGATGCCATACCCGCCACCGCTCCGGCGCCGACGCCGAGACCCACCAGCTGCTTGTCCATGTCGGGGCCTCTCAGTGGCACGGGAAGCCCAGCAGGTGGCGGGCGTCGTGGAGGAATTCGTGAACGTGGGTGTCCGCTCCGAACATGGAGACGGCGCCCTGGTCGTAGCCGAGGAAGTAGTACGCGATCAGTGCGACGACGACGGTTCCGGTGAGCCACAGTGCGGATCCGACGGCGGCGTCGTCGGCAGCTGCGATGCCGAGTCGGGGGTGAGCGTCCGACGCTTCGAAGGCGGCCATGATGAGATCCTTTCGCCAAGATGTTTCCATGAAGCAACTATTGTTCTGCGAAGCGAGTGTGGGGACGCCTGGCTCCGGTGTCAACCGCAGGACGGGCCGTTTCCGCCGCTCGTAACACTCATTTAACGCTCTATCGGGCAATGTAAAAGCGTTGTAACGAGGTCGCTTACGGGATTGCGTCGACGCGTCCGCGGCGGTTGGTTGTCACATGGAAGTATTCGCAGCTCATCTGAAGGAGGCCGTATGCACGGTCCACACGACGTCGGGGGTCGCGATGGTCTCGGACCCATCGCCACCGAGTTCCTCGAACCGGACATTCCGGACTGGCGCTATCCCTTCGAGGGCCGCATGCATGCCGTGACGGCGATGGCGATCGCCAACGGTGCGTTCAACCTCGACGAACAGCGTCACGGCATCGAGCTGATGCGCTGGAGCGACTACACCGACTCGACCTACTACGCACACTGGCTGTTCTCGGTAGAGAAGCTGCTCAACGACAAGGGGTACATCTCCCACGCCGAAATCGACCAGCGGATGCAGGAGTTGGGTGCGCCGGCCATGACGCCCCACCCGGAGAAGCCCGAGCACCCGTCGCCGTTCGCCCAGAAGATGGTGGAGATCCTGTGGCAGGGGACGCCACACGATCTGCCCGCCGAGGCCGAGCCCCGCTTCGCCGTCGGAACCACGGTGCGCGTACGCAACATCCACGCCACGACGCACAACCGCCTGCCCGGTTACCTCAATCGCGCCACCGGTGTGATCGTGAAGCAGTATGGCGCGTACCACGACCCGGCCGCCAGCGCCCATCAGCAGACCGACGTGCCCCACCACCTCTACATGGTGCGATTCACGTCCACCGAGCTGTGGGGCGAGTCGGCGCCCGAGGAGTTCGACCTCTACGCCGACCTCTTCGAGGACTACCTCGAACCCGCCACCGATTGACACATCAACGAAGACAGGGAGATTGACGAAGATGGACTGGCTGTCACTGACCGACGTCGAGGCGCGGGTGAACGCCCTCGAATCACTGATGGTGGAGCGCGGTTTGGCCGAGCACGAGGCCGTGGACGCCGTGGTCGCGTCCTTCGAGAACGACATGGGACCGGTCAACGGCGCCAAGGTCGTCGCCCGTGCCTGGACCGACCCCGACTACAAGGAGTGGCTCCTGCGCGACGCGACCGCTGCCATCGCGGACATGGGGTTCACTGGTCTGCAGACCGAGCACATGGTCGCGGTCGAGAACACCGCCGAGCGGCACAACGTGGTGGTGTGCACGCTGTGCTCCTGCTACCCGTGGACCCTGCTGGGCATTCCGCCGGCATGGTTCAAGTATCCGCAGTATCGCGCCCGCGTGGTGAAGGAGCCGCGCAGCGTGCTGGCCGAATTCGGAGTGACACTGCCGGATGAGGTCAATATCGACGTCTGGGACAGCAGCGCCGAGATTCGTTATCTGGTGATCCCGCAGCGCCCGAAGGGTACCGAGGGCATGTCGACCGACGAACTGGTGGAGCTGATCAGTCGCGATTCCATGGTGGGTACGGCCCTCCTGCCTGATCGCGAGGTGGCGTAGCGCATGACGGCACAGACGCTCGACCTCGTCGACTTCGACGATTGGGGCGGACCGTCGGCACTGCCACGGTCCAACGGGGAGTTGGTCTTCGACGCACCCTGGCAGGGCCGGATCTTCGGGCTCGTCGTCAGCCTCTGCAAGGCCGGCGCCTTCGCATGGGACGAGTTCAAGGTGCACCTGATCGCCGCCATCGACGACGCCGGCCTGACGGACGTGTGTGACCCCGCGGTCTACTACCGACAGTTCGGCGAGGCCTTCTGCCGATTGGCCGCCGAGAAGGGCTTCTTCGACGATGCCGTGCTCGACGCGCGCACCGCCGTCGAGGCGCAGCGGCTGGCACATGCCGACCATGACCACGACCATGACCATGATCACTAGGGGACGGGAATGAGCAAGGCCACCGCGCTGTCGATCAGCGTAGGAATCCTGGGCGGGCTGTCCACGTGGATGACGGCGACCGTGTGGCCGCTCCCCGTATGGGTGTTGTTCTTGGCGTGGGCGTCGTTCTTCTTCGTGGGGACGGGACCACGGGGGCTGGTCACGTCGGTGGCGTGCAATTGGGTGGGGATTGCGATCGCCACCTGCACACTGGCGGTGGTCGGCGCGACCAGCAGCGCGGCACTGCTCGCGGTGGCAGTCGGCGTCGGCAGCCTGACCATGGTTCAGGTGTCGCGGCTGCCGCGACTGTCGGCCACGCCGGCCATCGTGTTCGGCTTCGCGATGACGGTGGGCACCATCGCGGCCACGGGGCACGACATCCTCACGCCGGGAGCATCCAATCCGGCGCTCGTGGCGGCGGTTACGGCGCTGGTGGGTGCCGGGTTCGGCATCGCGTCCGAATGGGGCGCGGCGGCGATCACGAAGGTGGTGGGCCCCCCGGTGGCAGAGTCGGGTCAGCCGGCGTGAGGGGTGCACCGGGGTCCGGCGCCGCTTATGCTCGGCCCCGTGGGTGATCGGTCGTGACGGCGACGGCGGCGGGACGCGGGGTGTCGACCTCGACGAGCATGGAGAGCGTCTCCGAGGTGCTCCTGCGTGCGGGGCGCTGGTGGACCGACGCGTTGTCACACGGCCTGCTCGACGACGAGGTGACGAGCATCGAGGGGTGGCGTGTGCTCGGCGCGTTGCGCAGTGGCGACGGCTACACCATGAGTGACATCTGCGCCGCGATGGGCATTGCTCCCCCCACGTTGACGCGCATCGTGGACAGGTTGGTCGACGGCGGCTTCGTGATCCGCCGGGTCGATGCCATGGATCGTCGGCGGGTTCTGGTCTACCTGTCCTCGCGCGGCAAGTCCAAGGTGCGCAAGCTCACTCGTCACGAGGCTGCCGTGAAGGCCACCTTCGTCGACGAATTCGGCGAGGACACGGCCTTGCTCCTGGTCCGCACGCTGTCGCGGGTGTCCGAGTTGCCGATGCCCGGCCGCTGACACCAGCGGTGTCAACGAAAGCCAACACTGCCGAAACCGCACGGTAACCGCACGCGGCGAGGATGATCCGGCGACGTGCGGACGGAGGACCGATGGACGGCAACGGAGCGGACGCCGACCGCGAGACACTCGACGTCGCCCTCGTCGTCCCGCAGAGCGGGTCGGCGGGCATCTACGGGCCGTCCTGCGAGGCGTGTGCCGAGCTGGCCATCGCCGACGCGAATGCCACCAGTGGGGTGCTCGGCCGACGGCTGCGGCTCGTGCCGGTGGACGGCAGCCAGCCGCCGGCAGTCGTGGCGGCCCAGATCGCGACGCTCGTCGAGGACGGCGCGATCGACGCCGTGACCGGATGGCACATCTCGCCGGTGCGGCAGGCGATCTCGCGTGTGACGGCCAATCGAATTCCCTACGTGTACGGACCGCTCTACGAAGGCGGCGAGGACACTCCGGGACTGTTCCTCACCGGGGAGACGCCGTCGCGGCAATTGCTGCCCGCAATGGACTGGATGACGCGGGAGTACGGGATCGACCGCTGGGTCGTCATCGGTAACGACTACGTGTGGCCGCGACAGACGGGGTCCGCGGCCCGCCAGCACGCCCGTGCCCAAGGCCGTCCTCTGCTGGACGAGATGTACTTCCCCCTGGGAACCCAGGACTTCGGCGACGCCATCCGGCGAGTTGAGGTCACCGGAGCCTCGGGAGTGGTGGTGTTGTTGGTCGGCGGTGACGGTGTCGCCTTCAATCGGCAGTTCGCAGCCTCGGGGCTGGACGGCACCGTCCCGAGGTTGAGTCCGCACGTGGAGGAGAACATGTTGCTCGCCAGCGGCGGGGCGAGCAATCGGGGCTTGTTCGCGTCGGCCGGCTACTTCGAGGCGCTCAACACCACGGCCAGCCTGGAGTTCGCCGCGCGGTACTACGCGCACTTCGGCGCCGCCGCGCCGGCGCTGAACAGCATCGGGGAGTCCTGCTTCGAGGCGCTCACGCTGTTGCTCGTGTTGGCTCGGCGGGCCGGATCGCTCGACCTCCACGCGATGGGCGCTGCCGCCGAGGGGCTCGTCTACACGAGTCCCCGCGGCGACGTCCGGATGCGGGGCAACCACATGTCGCAGGACGTCTACGTCGCCGAGGCCGTGGGCCTCGACTTCGAGGTACGGTCTCGGATCTCGGCTGCTTGAATCGGGCGCCGCCGTCACATCTTGATGGCCGGCATCAGGCGCATCATGTTCCAGGTGCGGTTCCGCCGCGCCGAGAGCGCCGAGATCACCATGCCTCCGACCATGATCGCCAGCAGCGTGATCACGGCCTGCCACAGGCGATGATCGATGCCACCGAGGATCAACTGCCGCAATCCGTTGACGCCGTAGGTCATCGGGTCATAGGCATGGAAGATCTGAAAGGGTCGCGAGGTGGTCTCCACCGGATACATGCCGCCTGCGCTCACCAACTGCAGCATGAGCAGCGCCATGATGAGCACCCGGCCGACGGCGGGGCCCACCAAGGCGTTGATGGCCTGCGTCGCCGCGACGAACGCCCCCGAGATCAACACCATGAACGCCAGCATCGCCACGGGATGTACGGCGTGCAAGCCGAGTCCGAAGCGCACCACGCAGTACAGGATGATGGCCTGGAACAGCGCGATCGTGGCCGCGGGAAGGTAGCTCGCGAGCACCACGCGAAAGGCGGACACCTCGGCGGCGATGGGCCTGGTCTGCAATGGACGCAACACCATCCACAGCACGAGCGCCCCGAAGAAGAGGGCCAGCGTGAGGAAGAACGGCGCCATGCCGGTGCCGAAGTTCGGGGCGGCGTTCTCGTCCGCGGTCTGCAGGTGCACGGGACCGCCGATGGTGTCGGCGATCGCATCCTTCTGCTGGGGACTCCACTGCGGTACCTGCTTGGCGCCGTCGGCAAGCTTCGTCGCCAGCTCGGCCGAGCCGGTGCGCAATTGTTGGGTGCCGTTCGTCAGTTGGGTGGCACCGTCGTCGAGCTTGACGATCCCGTTCGACAGCTCGGCACTGCCCGAGGCCAGTTGCCGTGCACCGCTGCGCAACTGGTTCAACTGGTTGGTCAGCTCCCGCCCCTTCGTGCCCACGTCGTCCAGGCCCGTGCTCAGCGGGCTGCCCGGGGTGCGCAACGACGTCGTCATCGAGATCGCGGCATTCTCCGCGTCGGTCAGCTGCTGTCGGATGGCCGGGGTGAACGTGTGCGCCCGCAGGTCGTCTTGAATGCCACGCAACGTCGCAGCGGCACCGTTGGCCAACGGGTCCGCGCTGCCGGCCAACTGGTCGATCACCGGCGAGAGCGAGGTGGCCGCGGTGTCCTGGGCGGTGGCAATCGTGCCAATCTGGTCGTTCGCCTGGCGCAGTGCGTCGGTGCCCTGCTGCAGGCTGGCCGTGTCCCCGCCGAACTGCGAAAGGGCCGTGGTGACGGCCACCAGGGGATCGGTGGCCTTGGTGATGCCGTCGGAGAGTTGACGCGCACCCGTGGCCAACTGGGCCGAGCCCGAACGGGCCGTGTGCAGACCCGATGCGAGCTGCGTGGCACCGTCGTCGACCTTCGCCGCACCGTCGGCGAGGCGCTGGGCCCCGTCGGCGGCCTGCTTGATGCCGGCTCCGGACGAAACCACCACGGACAGGACCTGGTTCACGGCCTGGCCGGAGATGCGGGTCGACACCGCGTTGAGCACCTGGTCGATGGCCGTGCGCCCGATGTTGGACGAGATGTAGTTGTTGGCATCGTTGTAGACGGCGACCAGATCGGCCTGCTTCGGTTGTCCGGTGAGCGGTGACGCGACGGCCTCGCTGAAGTCTTCCGGCATCTCCAGCATGAAGTAGTACCTACCGTGTTCCACGCCCTCCTTGGCCTCTTCGGGGGTGGTGACGTGCCAGTCCAGGCTGCCGTCGGCGGTGAGGCTCTTGGCGATCTCGTCGCCGACGTTGATCTGCTGACCCGACACCACTGCGCCGCGGTCGGCGTTGACCAACGCCACCGGCATCTTGTCGACGCGGCCGAAGGGGTCCCAGTACGCCCAGAGGTACAGCGCCCCGTAGACCAGTGGCAGCAGGGCGAGGACGACGATGGCGATCCGGGTCAGCCGGCTGCGGCCGAAGCGTTTGATCTCGGATCCGAAGGCGAGGCCGGCGAACATCAGGCGTCCTTTCCGGTGAGGATGCGGTGGTCGTGCAGGTCGTGCAGTGGTGCGCCGGAGCCCAGCGGGTTGGTGACGCCGACCACCACCGTGTGGTGTTCGGCGAGTGCACCGAGACGCTCCACGGCGAGGTCGCGACGGTCGTTGTCGCGCACCTGCTCCAGGTCGCCGACCACGAGGATCGGCCGCTTCGACGCCATGGCGAGCGTCACGCGAAGGAGGAACGAGTCCAGGTCGGACAGCTCGCTGACGAAGGTCGTGCCCGACGGGGGTTCGAGGTCGCCGAAGACGGTTGCCATCGTGTCGGCCATCGTGTCGGCGCCCGCGTCGTCGGAGGCCCGACGACGCAGGCGTCGCCGCCACGGCGTCAGCCAGCGGCGCTGTTCGTCGACGACGGTGGCGACGGTGACCGCGTCCTCGAGGTCGTCGATGTCCGGGAAGGCGGCGATGGCGCAGTGCTTGCGGATGTCCTGCGGTCGTTCGGCACCGCAGACGGCCACGCTGCCGTGGCTGGGCTTGAGCCGTCCGGAGAGGGTCAGCAGGAGCGCGGTCTGACCCCACCCGCCGGGCATCTGGATGGCATGCAGACCCTCGCCGATCTCGAGGTCGACGTCGGCGAACAGGGGGCCGTGTTCGCCGTCGACGCCGAGCTTGGACGCCGTGATCAGGGCGGGCGTGGCGTCGGCCATGTCATCACCTTTCGATACTCGGTGGTATCCACTCGATACCGACGAGTATGCTGCTGTTCATGTCCCCTGTCAAAGCCGCACGGACCCGCCCGACCCGCGACGAGGTCCGCGACCGGATTCTCGACGCAGCGCTGGGTGTCTTCGCCGCCGAGGGATTCGCGGGAACCACCATCGACGCGATCGGCAAGGCCGCCGGCTTCACCAAGGGTGCGGTCTACTCGAACTTCGAATCCAAGGACGAACTGTTCCTGGCTCTGCTGGACCGCCAGTTCGAGACGCGGAGCGCGTTGATCGTGTCCGCGTTCGACGTGGGCCGAGGCGACAACGCGGCGATCGCACGGGCGCTCAGCACGTCCATGCTCGCCTCGATCCACGACGAGACCCAGTATCAGATCGTGCTGTTCGAGTACTGGCTGCGCGCCATGCGGGACCCGCAGCTGCGGCAACGGCTGATCGCGCGGCGGCACGCCGCAGTCGAGCAGGCGACGAAGGTGGTGAGGGCGGCGTCCACGGGACTGCCTGCGGAGCGGCTGGCCGAACTCGCTCAGCTGGTGGTGACCATCACCGCCGGCGTGGCGATGGAGGAACTGCTTCAGCCCGGGGTGATCCGGACCGACATGATCGAACGGCTCATCACCAGGCTGCTGGAGTCCGCCCCCGATGCCGCGTCGGCCGAATCGCTATAGCGCGAAGGGTGGCCGGCCCGTACCGCTGATCATGAGATGCCCCCCGGCCGTGCGTTCCACCAGGCGTGTGGGCACGTCGTAGTCGTCGACGCAGAGCCTCGCGGGGGTAGTTCCCGACCGCAGCTCGGCAGGCGCGTCGTAGACGGTGCCCTGCCAGTGATAGTGCCCGTCGAAGGCATTCAGGGAGCCCTTGAGCCGCACGCGCACCGGATGTCGCACGTCACCCACGACCAGGCTGGCCGGGCCGGCGTACCCACCCCCGCCGCCGTCGCCGTCGAACGAGGTCACAGGAAGTGGCTCCGCTTCCACAGGCGCCGTGCGATCGGCCCCATCAGTCCGGCGTCGTCGAGGAACTCCGCCAGCGAGGCGAAACCCACGCGTTGCATCTCGTGGAATCGGGGGTTGGCGCGGGCCTGCCGCTGCGCTTCCGCGCCATCGAGGCCCACCCGTTCGTAGAGGCCGCGTCGCGTGAAGTTCAGCAGGTAGAGCCGCGCCCCCAGGCCATGCAGGTTGGCCAACACCCAGCGCATGCGCGGCGACAGCTCGGCGAGATCACGCCGGAGGCCGTCCCGCGCGAATTGGATGTGGCGGGCTTCCTCGGTGACGTGGATGCGCATCACGCGCTGCACCAGAGGCTGCACGTCCTCGCCGTCTTCGAGGATGCGGCGCTGCAGGGCGTCGAAGATCTCCTCGCCCACGAGCGCCGCGATCCACAGCATCGGCCCGCGGAACAGGAAGGCCATGGCGTTGACCTGGCGTGCCGCATTGCCCTTGGGCCAGAACGGTTCTGCGCCGACACGCGCGATGGTCTTGCCGAACATGAGCATGTGGCGCGCTTCGTCGCCCAGCTCGGTCAACTCGTAGAAGGTGCTGTGGGCGGTCGGGGAGGAGTGCATCATGCCGCGCAGCAGCGATTGGTTCAGCATGTTCTCGAACCAGATGCCCATCGACAGGTAGTTGACGAACTCCTGCCGTGACAGTTCGATGCGTTGCGCCTCGGTCATGCCCTGCCACAGCGGGGTGCCGTACAGCGAGGACATCTGCGGCGGCACGAAGTACTTGTCCTCGGCCAGCGGCCCGTCCCAGTCGATGTCGACGACCGGTTCGTAGGACTTCTTCGCCGAACCCTTGAGCAGCCGCAGCGAGAAGTCCTCCCGGCTGGTCCCGCTACCGGAAAGCGTCGGTGAGGTGGTCATGGCCACCATTCTTCTTCACCCCTGCGGTCAATTTCTCGCCCCGCACGGCCAAACCCGCGTCGTCGGACTGTCCTCTGCGGGCAATGCGGGACGTAGCATCGCGGCTGTGTCCGACCCACCATCCCGCCCACCATCCCACCCGCCACCCGACCCGCCGCCCCACCCGCCACCCGACCCGCCGCGCGTCGTCGAGCTGCCCACGCACACGCTCGAGGCGATGCGGGCGGGACTGCCCGAACTCGTCGACCACATGGTGCACACGGTCATCGCCGAGGTGCCCGCCCTGGCGGCGGCCGCCCAAGAGTCGTGGCGGCCGGTGATCGACGCGTCGGCCAATCAGCTGTTGGGCGCCCTGCTCGACCAGTTGGACGCGTCGACCGAGGGCTATCTCGCGCTCCCGATGCAGGACGTGCTGGATACCGCGTATCGCTTCGGACGGCGCGAGGCCCGCAACGGACGTCCCACCGAGGTGCAGCTGGCCGCGTATCGCGTTGGAGCGCGCGAACTCTGGCGGGACTGGAGCGCTCTTGCCGTGCGCGACGGCATCGACCGACATCACATCAGCGTGTTCGCCGAGCTGTTCTTCGCCTACCTCGACCGGATCTCGGCGGCCGGGGTCGCGGGTTACGCCGAGGAGCAGGCCCGCTCGGGGCTGGACCGCGAGCGGCAGCGCGAGCGACTGGTCCGGCTGCTGTGGAGCGGCGCGCCCGCGAACGAACTCCTCGGGGCCGCCGACGACGCCGGTTGGGCGCCGCCGCGCACCCTCACCGCGGTGGTGCTCCCCAGTCGACGCCACACGTCGATGGCGTTCGACGCGCGCACCCTCAACGTGCCCGACGATCTCGTCGAGGCGCCTGCGGGCTACCGCGCCGTGCTGGTGTGTGACGTGGGCGGTGCGGCGCGTGCTCCGTTCCTGGCCTCGCTGGTGTCGACGAATGCGGTGGTGGGACCCGCGATGACATGGCAGGGCGTGCGGGAGTCGCTGCACCGCGCCATGCGCGCGACGGCGTTGCGGGAGCCGGACGTTCAGGCAGTGCTGGACACCGAGGAATTCCTGCCGGAGCTGGTGCTGCACGCCGACGCCGAAGCGCTGGCCGACCTGCGCGCCCGGGTGCTGGCGCCGCTGGCGGGGCTTCCCGATGCGGCGCGGGAACGCCTGATCGACACCCTGCGATCGTGGCTGCTGCACCACGGCAGACGCGACGACGTGGCGGCCGAGCTGTTCGTCTCGCCGTCGACGGTCCGCTACCGGCTGCGCCAGCTGCGCGAGGCGTATGGCGACGGGCTGGTGGATCCGCGGGTGATCGCGGAGCTGACGGTGGCGCTCGCGGTGCGGTGAGACGCCGCGTCTGTACAGACCGTATGGACGGTATTGCAGACCATATGGTCTGTTAACGTCGTCGGGGTGAACCTTCCGTCGCAGCCGCTGACCCCGCTGGCCGGACGTCGCGAGTGGAGCGCCCTCGCCGTCTTGATGGTCGGCGTCGTCGTGCTCGCCGTCGACGCCACGGTGCTCTACATGGCGGTGCCCGCCCTCACCGCCGCGTTGGATCCCACGGCGGGTGAGGTGCTGTGGATCGGCGACGTCTACTCGTTCGCGTTGGCCGGCCTGCTGGTGGTGATGGGCAACGTCGCCGACCGCATCGGTCGCAAGCGGCTGCTGCTGTTCGGTAGCGCGGCCTTCGCGGCGGCCTCGGTACTCGCCGCGTTCGCTCCCACCCCCGGCCTGCTGATCGCGGCCCGCGCGCTCCTGGGCATCGCGGGCGCGACCATCATGCCGTCGACGCTGTCGATAGTGCGCAACATGTTCGAGAACCCGGCGCAGCGCACCAGGGCCATCGCGGTCTGGGCGGCCGGGGCCAGTGCCGGTGCGGCGCTGGGTCCACTGGTGGGCGGCGTTCTGCTGGAACACTTCTGGTGGGGCTCGGTGTTCCTGGTCAACGTCCCGCTGATGCTCGTCATCGTGATCGCGGGTGCCCTGCTGCTGCCGGAGTCGCGCAACCCGCACGCCGGCCCAGTGGACGTGTTCTCGGCGCTGCTGTCGGTCGCGGCCATCGTCGGGGTCGTGTACGCCATCAAGCACGCCGTCGGCACCGGGGTGGACTGGCAGGTGCCCGCGGCCTTGGCGGCGGCCATCGTCGCGGGCGTCGGCTTCGTCCGGCGCGAACGCCGCGTCGCCGTGCCGCTGATCGAGCTGAGCCTGTTCCGCGTACCGGCATTCAGCGGCGCCGTGGTCTCGACGGCGCTGGCCGTCTTCGCCTTCAGCGGTGTGCTGTTCTTCTTCTCGCAGTACCTGCAGCTGGTGCGCGGCTTCAGCCCCATGCGGGCGGGTCTTGCCGAGCTGCCGGTCACCATTCCGATGATCGCGGTGATCGCCTTCGTCGGCGTGCTGTCCGCCAGGATGGGACAGGGGCGGGCGTTGGGTCTGGGCCTGGGCACCATCGGGATCGGCATGGTGGGACTCGGGGCGACCGAAGGTCTGCCGACCTATCTCGGCGTCGCGATCTCGCTCGCCGTCATGGGGTTGGGGGTCGGCGTGGCGATGACGCTGTCGACCGACGCCGTGGTGACGACGGCGCCCCGTGAGCGCGCGGGTGCGGCGTCGTCGATCTCCGAGACGGCCTACGAACTCGGCGTGGCACTGGGCATCGCGATCCTGGGTTCGATGCAGACCGCGGTGTATCGCGCACGGCTGCACCTGCCTGCGGGCCTCGACGAGGGGACCCGCGAGGCCGTGACGAACTCGCTGGCCACCGCGCGCCATCACCTGGGCGGGGCGGGTGGTGGATTGCTCGACGTGGCGCGGCACGCGTTCGTCGAGGCCATGCAGCTGACGTCGTTCGCTGGGGCGGTCCTGCTGGGACTGGCCGCTATCGTGGCATGGCGGGTGATCCCATCCGCGATCGACGACCACGGCATCGAAGACGAGGACCGCGATGGCGCCCGCTGACCACGCCGTCGGCCGCGACAAGGCCCGCACCCGGCGCGCGGTCCTGGACGCCGCCGAGACGCTGTTCTCCGAGCGGGGCTCCGGGGTGAGCCTCGCCGACATCGCCAGTGCCGCGGGAGTGTCGAAGAGCGGTCTGCTGCACCACTTCCCGAGTCGGGACTCGCTGGCGCTCGCGATCGCCGAGGACGTCGCCCGCCGCGTCTGGGACGAGGTCTACCGCCGCATCGATCTCGCCGACAATGCGCCCGGCAAGTTCACGCGGGCCTACGTGCGCACGCTCACCGGTGACAGCGAAGCCGCCATGCGCGTGTTCGCGCCCACGTCGCTGCTGGACGGACTGGGCCACAGTGCCGCCGTCGAGAAGGTGTTCGCCCGCGACGCGCGGGCGTGGCGGGAGGCGTTCGCCGCCGACGGTCTGCCGCTGGGCCTGAGCACGACGATCCGCGCCGCGGCCGAGGGGCTCGCCGCCATCGACGGCAGCCCGTACCTGACGGCCGAGGAGCTGGCCTTGGCGCGCGACGAACTGCTGGCGTTGACCACGCGGTTCGAGGGGCGCGACATGGGCGGCTAACCCCTGCTACCACAAGGGAACCGGTCGCATCGCACCGCACGTCGGGCGTGCCTGCCATAGGCTCTCCCCATGGCCGAGAAGGACCCCGCCCCAGACCGTCACGCCGAGCCGACGTACACCGACGTCGCGATCGGGATCGACGCGGGCGGTCATCGCCGCGAGTTCGACAGCCTCGGTGACGTCGAGGTGCCCGCCGACAAGTATTGGGGTGCCCAGACCCAGCGCTCGCTGCAACACTTCTCGATCGGCACCGACCACATGCCCATCGAGGTGTACCGCGCGTACGGCTTGGTGAAGAAGGCCTGCGCGCTGGTCAACGAGAAGGCGGGCCGACTGGAGCCTTGGCGCGCGAAGGTCATCGTGCAGGCTGCCGAAGAGGCCATCGCCGGCAAGTTGGACGATCAGTTCCCCCTCTTCGTGTGGCAGACCGGCTCGGGCACGCAGAGCAACATGAACGTCAACGAGGTGCTGTCCAACCGCGCCATCCAACTGCTCGGTGGCGAACTCGGCAGCCAGGTTCCCGTGGGTCCGAACGACCACGTGAACATGGGCCAGAGCAGCAACGACACGTTCCCCACCGCCATGCACATCGCGACGCTGACGGCCATCGAGGATCGGCTGCTGCCTGCGGTCGGTGCCCTGCGCGACGAGATCGCGGCCAAGAGCGAGCAGTGGAACGACGTCGTCAAGATCGGACGCACGCACCTCGAGGACGCCGTTCCCCTCAGCGTTGGCCAGGAGTGGTCGGGGTGGGCGGCTCAGCTGAGCGCCTGTCTCGACGACGTCCGCCACGCCCGGGAAGGGCTGCTGCAGTTGGCTGTCGGCGGTACCGCGGTGGGCACCGGGCTGAACGCGCCCGCCGGCTTCGGGCGTGACGTCGCGGCGACGCTGGCCGAGTTGACCGGCACGCCGTACGTCACCGCGCCCAACAAGTTCGCCGCACTGGGATCGCTCGACCCCATGGTGCGGGCGCATGCCGCGGTACGCGGATTGGCCGTTGCCCTGATGAAGATCGCCAACGACATGCGGTGGCTGGCGTCCGGACCACGCTGTGGCCTGGGCGAATTGGTCCTCCCATCCAACGAGCCGGGTTCCTCGATCATGCCGGGCAAGGTCAACCCGACGCAGTGCGAGGCGCTGGTCATGATCGCGATCCAGGTGATCGGCAATGACACCGCGGTGGCACTGGCCGGCTCGCAAGGCAACTTCGAGCTGAACGCCATGCGGCCGGTCATCATCCAGAACACGCTGCACTCCATCCGGATCCTGGCCGATGGGTGCGCCAAGTTCCTCGAGTTCTCGGTCAAGGGAACGACGCTGAACACCGAGCGGATCAGCCATTACGTCGAGACGAGCGCCATGCTCGTCACGGCGCTGAGCCCCGTCATCGGCTATCAGAACGCCGCGCACATCGCCGAGGACGCCGTGGCCCGTGACATCACGTTGCGTCAGGCGGCCCTGGACTCGGGGAAGGTCACCGGCGAGCAGTTCGACTCCATCGTCAGGCCGCTCGACATGATTGGCGACGGTGTCGCAGGCGCCTGACGCCCTGTCGACGATCGCGCGGGCGGCGGCGTTCCTGCACGACAATGGGCAATCCACCAGCATGACCAGCGTTGCGGTGCAGCGACTCTCCCGCGGTCTGGGGCAACCCGCGGTGCTGCTACCGGGCTGGTCGTCGATCACGGTGTACGACCCCGGCCGCGGGGGAGCGCACGCCCTGGTACGGGAGACGCATCCCAACGCGGTGAACATGCGTCGGGTGGCGACCGTCATGCGCGTCGTCGACGAGGCCGAGACCCGGCCGCTCGACCGGGCCGAGATCGAGCAGACGCTGGACGCGGCCGGGGCTCTGCCGGCGTCGTCCACGGGGGCGTTCGTCACCGCGTGCGGTGCGGGGGCTGCGGCGCTCGGGGTCGTGTTCGGCGCCGACGACGCGTGGGTGGTCGCGACGATCGCGATCGCCGCGGCTCTGGGTGGGGCCCTGCGCCGCGGCCTCGCCAGGATCGGTGGGGACGCGTTGCTGCAGACGTTCGTCGCCGCCCTCGTCGCGGGTGCGGCCGGCGCGGTCGCCGGTGCGCTGGGACTTCACGGTGCCACCGGGCTGGTGGCCGTGTGCCCCGCCATGGTGCTGGTGCCGGGCCCTCAGATCCTCATCGGGGCAATGGATCTGCTGGCGGCACGGCTGCCGCTGGCGCTCGCCAGACTCGGTTACGCGGTACTGCTCCTGACGACGATCGCCGTGGGCCTGGTGATCGGATTGCAGCTGGGTGGCCAGTCGCTGCCGCTCACGTCGCCGCCCGCCGACGTGCCGCTGCCCGTCGACGTCGTGGCGGCCGGTATCGCCGCGGCCTGCTACCCGGTGTTCTTCTCGATGCCCTACCGGCTCCTGGGCTGGCCCGTCGCGGTGGGCATGGCCGCGCACGCCGTGCACTGGTGGGCCATCGAGGTGGGGCATGCGAGCATGCCCGCCGCCGCCGCACTGGCGTGCCTGCTGGCAGGGGCGGTGCTCACGCCACTGGCCTATCTCAAGCGGATGCCCTTTGCCGCAGTCGGATTCGCGGCCGTGGTCGCGTTGGTGCCGGGCATGTACGTGTTCCGGGCGGTCGCGGGCGCGGCCCAGATCACCACGCGGCCCAGTGAGCAGGTGCTGCTCGACGTCGCGAGCAACGGCGCCACCGCCGCGCTGACGGTTCTGGCCATGGCGGTGGGGCTGGCCGTGCCGAGCAGGTTGCGGGACGCAGTGCTCGCGCGCCGAGGACTCAGAGACGGTCGAAGATCGAGTTGACGATGTCGTCGCCGATGCCGATACCGGCCCCGGTGACCATCGCCTGCCCGAACCGCCCACTGAGGAAGCGCTGCAGGGTGCCCCCGCCGCCGGCGGGCGCGTACGGGGCCGGCTGCGAGTACTGGGCCGGCTGAGCGTATTGGGCCGGCTGAGCGTACTGGGGCGCAGGCGGGGAGTATTGCGGAACCTGCGGTGCCGTCGCGACGTGGTCGTCGACGAGTGCGTGGATCGCCTGCAGCAGTTCGGTGGTCGTGGCCTGCTCGTCACGGACCGCGAGTGCGATCTCCTTGAGGTCCAGACTCCACTCGCGAACGTTGGGATCCCCGGTCGCCGAGGCGGCCGTCAGCTTGTCGGCGAGCGTGCGGATCAGTGATGCGGTGAGTTCTGCCTGCGACTGCAGCGCGGCGAACTGGCGGTCGACGGTCTCGGTGTTCATGTCTCACGTCCCCTTTCTCCTAGCTGCCTCCTGCCTACTCGCGCCGGCTGGGGAAATGCTGAGGGGTGCCGAAGAATTCGCGACACCACGCCGTCGATCTCAGCACTGCACCGCCACCAGCACGGTGGTGGGCGTGGGGGCCTTCTTGACCGTCTGTGCCTCGCCCCTGAGATGCTCGTGGACCACCTTGCACTCCTCGAGCGGTGTGCGATCGCCGAAACGGGAGGCCACCACCACCGTGAAGCCCGCGTCGGAGAGCGCCTTCTTGGCGTCGGCGTATTTCGAGCCGGTCTGGTCCGGCGGCTTCGCGGCGAACGCGGTGCCTTCGGTCGATGCCCATACCGCGAGTGCGATGGCAACCGCTGCCGTGCGGCGCAGCCAGTTGGACGTCATGGTGCCCACCTCCTTGGGTCGAGATGTCGATCGTGGCCGCACCGAACCTGATTGGTGAATCGGCCGATCGGCCCGTTGGGACAGGCACGTGGCTGGACGCAGCTGCCCGGTCGACGGTGAAACGTGGCCGGCTGGGCGATGCCGAGCCGATCGATCCCGACGAATCCTGTACCGGTGAAACCGCGTTCCGACCACGTCCAGCACCGCTCGGCCGCCGGATAGGTGGCGCGATGTTGGACTGGCAACTCTTCACGGGCCCGGTGCCGTGGGTGTTCCACGGTGGTGCGCTGGCGGCGTGCCTGTGGCTGGGCTGGCGTACGTGGAGGACCTCACGGCGGCCGGCGTTCACGGTGGTGATGCTGGTGGCGGGGGCCATCGTCGCCATCGGCGTGGCACGGGTCTGCGGTTACCTGGCCCGCGACGTTCTCACGTTGTTCCCCGACTCGCTGTCGGTCACGGTGTACGCCTGGACCGCATGCGCCGTGTTCGTGGTGGGTCTCGCCGCGTTCCTGGTCGCGGTCGACGGCCGCTGGCGCAGGGCACTGACCACCGTCACGGCGGCCATCGTGGTGGTGGCGTGCTGCGGCAACCAGGTGAACGCGTTCTTCGGCGCCTATCCCTCGCTGCGCTACGCGCTCGGAATTCAGCAGGCCGACGACGTGCCGTTGCCACCACCTCGCGCCGGAGTGGTGGCAGCGCTACCCGGTCGATCCCTGGAGTCGGTGTGGACCGCAGCACCGGACCAACCCTCGCGGGGAAAGCTGACGTCGGCCACCATCCCGGGTCGCGTATCGGCGTTCACGGCGCGGACGGCCAAGGTCTATCTGCCGCCTGCCTACTTCGCCGCCCGACCACCGAAGCTACCCGTGCTGGTACTCCTCACCGGCCAGCCCGGGACGCCTCAGGACTGGATCGGTGCGGGGCGCCTCACCTCGGTGATGGACGCGTTCGCTGCGGCGCACCGCGGACTCGCGCCGGTGGTGGTGATCCCCGACCCGACCGGCAGCGCGTTCGCCGACCCCCTCTGCCTCGACTCTCGACTGGGAAGGGCCGACACCTATCTCAGCGTGGACGTGCCGGCCTGGATCGAACGGCACCTCACCGTCGACACGCGCAAGTCGGCGTGGGCGGTGGCCGGTGCCTCCTACGGCGGCACCTGCGCACTGCAGTTGGCGACGAATCACCCCGACGTCTATCCCACCTTCCTCGACATCGCGGGGTCGGCGGAGCCGACACTGGGTGACCGCGCCCGCACGGTCGGGGCGGCGTTCGGCGGCGACGAACGCACCTTCGAACGCGTCAATCCGCTGACCCTGTTGCGGACGCGCTCCTTTCACGGCAGCGGTGCGGCCGTGGTCGTCGGTATCTCCGATCACGATGCGCGAGGCGATGCCAGCCGCGTCGTCGCCGCTGCCAGGGCTGCGGGCATGGACAGCCACCTCACGGAGTTGCCCGGCGCCCACGACTGGCGGCTCTTCTCGGCCGGCCTCGCCCACGAGCTTCCGTTCGTGGCGCGGAGGATGGCGGTGATCGACTGAGGTGCCACGATTACCCTCGAACCGGCGGGTTCGCGTTTCGAGGAGGTCCCATGCCGCGCGTGATCATCGTCGACGACGAGGCCCTGATCCGTTCGGGTTTCGAACTCATCCTGTCCGCCGCCGCCGACATCGACGTCGTGGCCACCTGCGACGGCGTGAATGCCGTGGCCACCGTGCAAGCCCACCGACCCGACGTCGTCCTCCTGGACATCAGGATGCCGGGCAAGGACGGGTTGACCGTACTGGCCGAACTGCAGAAGACGGCGCAACCGCCCACGGTCGCGGTGCTGACGACGTTCGACGCCGACGAGTACATCTCGTCCGCACTGCGTCTGGGCGCGGCGGGCTTCCTGCTCAAGGACACCGATCCCGAGCAGCTGCCACACATGGTGCGCACGCTGGCCGCCGGTGGGCTGGTGCTGTCGGACCGGGTGAGCCCCCGCGTCGTCAGCGGTTATCTCGAGGGCCGCAACGACGACCGGGCCGTGGATCACGTGCGACTGCTGAGCGACCGCGAGACCCAGGTGCTTCGGCTGCTCGCGCGCGGCATGTCCAACGGGGAGATCGCCGCGACCGTCTACTCCAGTGTCGGCACGGTGAAGGACCAGGTCAGCTCCATCCTCGCCAAGCTGGGGGTGCGGACGCGGGTCGAGGCGGCCATCATCGCCCAGCGCGCGGGACTGCTGGAGGAGTCGTGAACTGGCTGCGGTGCGGCCCGTCGTCGCGCCGATGGCTGCTGAACGTGGCGCTGATCGTGGTCGCCGGCGCAGACGCCGTGGGGTCGTTGTTCGCCGATGACGAGCACCCCATGACACCGGTGCGCGTGGCCATCTCGGGGGTCGCCGTGCTGGCGGTGTGCGTGCGGGAACGGTGGCCCTTCGCGGCGTTCCTGCTCACCGTGCCGGGCTTGTTCGTCACCGACGTCGTCATCGCCTCGCTCATCGCCCTGTTCACCGTCGTGCACCGGTACGCGATGGACTGGCGCGTCGTGTGCTGCATCGTGGCGATGTTCGTGGGTTACACGTCGCCGTGGGAGGTCGAGTATCAGGGGCTTCCCACGGTGATCAACGCCGCCTACGCCGTGGTGTTCACCGCCGCACCCGTGTGGCTGGCCCTGCTGGTGCGCGCGCGAACGTCGTTGTCGGACAGGATCGTCCAGATCGAGGAAGCCCGCAAGCACGAACAGGAACTGCTCGTCGAACGCGCGCTGGCCTCGGAGCGAGCCGCGCTGGCGCGCGAGATGCACGACGTCGTCTCGCACCAGGTGAGTCTGATCGCCGTGCAGGCCGGGGCGCTGCAGGTGACCGCGTCCGACCGCGCTTCTGCCGACGTGGCCATGACCATCCGGACCCTCGCCGTCCGGACCCTGGACGAACTCCGGGAGATGGTGGGGGTGTTGCGTCCCTCCGGTGACGGCGAACTCGCACTGTCGCCACAACCGGGTTTCTCGGACATCCCGGAACTGGTCGCCGGCTGCGGAATCCCCGCCGAGGTGCGGTACGTGGGGGAGCCGGGCGTCGAACCCTCGCCTGCCGTACAGCGCGCGATCTACCGCGCCATCCAGGAGGGCCTGACCAACGTCGCGAAGCACTCGCCGGGCTCCAGTGCCATCGTGGACCTGCGGATCGACGCCGACCGCGCGCAGATGACGCTGACCAACACCGCGCCCACCCGCCCCGTCGACCCCCTGCCGAGCGCCAAACACGGACTTCTCGGCCTGCGCGAGCGAGCCGAACTGCTCGGCGGCTCCTTGCACGGCGAGCACCGCGCCGAGGGTGGCTATCGGTTGTCGATGACACTGCCCACCCACGTCACCAGCCACCCATTCGGGGTGCGCAGCGCGCCGAGGTCGCAGTAGACCAGCCGATCGGCTGGATTCGTTGGCCGGCTGCCGGATGTCGAGCAGGTGGCGAGTGGGCCACGGTTGACGGGTCGTCCGCAACCTCGAGGAAGTCCATGCACATGCGCATCGCAGCACTGGCCGTCGCCGCCATCGTGGCCCTGGCAGTCGTGACCACTGGGGCAGCTCCGGCTCGTGCCGCCGTGGACAACGAGCTGAGCGTGGTCGACGGGAGCAACCGGACACTGACCGTGCAGCAGTCGGACACGTTCCTCAACGGCGTCTTTCCCCTCGACCGAAACCGTTTGACGCGTGAGTGGTTTCATTCCGGTAAGGCGTCCTACACGGTCAAAGGACCCGGTGCCGACCAGTTCGCGGGCACGCTCGAACTGGGTTACCAGATTGGCTTTCCGTGGTCGCTGGGCGTGGGCATCAACTTTTCCTACACCACGCCCAACATCCTGATCGACGACGGAAACATCACCCGACCGCCGTTCGGCCTGGAAAAGGTGATCACGCCCAATCTCTTTCCGGGAGTGTCCATCAAGGCCGACCTCGGCAACGGGCCGGGCATCCAGGAGGTCGCGACGTTCAGCGTCGACGTCACGGGCGCCAACGGTGCGGTCGCGGTGTCGAACGCGCACGGCACCGTGACCGGCGCGGCCGGCGGGGTACTGCTGCGACCGTTCGCTCGGCTGGTCTCCAAGGCCGGTGATTCCGTCACCACCTACGGCGAGCCATGGAACATGAACTGACGCATGGCCGCTTCGGGGCCTACGCCGTCACGGTGACCAGTCGCGCCGTCGGGGCGGACACGAACAGTTCGGCGACGGCGATCCTGCGGGCTGCACGATGGAGGGTCACTGACTCGAGCTCCCCCGTGGCGTCGAACGTCGACCCGACGTCGAGCACGCCAGCAGGCGTGCCGATGCGGAGCGTCGACGACCGCCGATCCACCAGATTCGAGGCGACGGTGCCCCCGTGGACGGTGGCGGCGGCAGCGACGGCGACCGCCGAGGTCAACCCGATGGCAGGATGCGGCGCCAGCATGGACAGCATGCGCACCGATACGTCGTACTCGTCGGCGCGGATTGCCTGGCCGGCAGTGGTGACGTAATTCGCGGACGGACCGACGATCCCGGTCTTGGGGATGGCATTGCTCACCGGATCGCCGGGCTTGCGCAGTCCCATTGCCAGCGCCGCGTTCTTACGCAGCTCGATCAACAGCGGAAGGTGTTCGGCGATGGTCGAATTCGACTCTGTGGCGGTGAGGCCGAGCGCTTCGGCGCCGAACAGTGCAGCCGGTGCACCGGCCGCCACCAGCGTCGCGGGGTAGTCGTGGCCGGCCGCCCGGACGTGGTCGACGGCGTTGCGCGTCGGCAGCAGCGGGCCAGTGGCGGCGACGTCGGTGAAGGTCAGACCGACCGGCACCCCCAGCGCCGTGGTGCCCGGCACGGCGGCGGTGCCTTCATTGGGAATGGCCCGCCCGGGCGTGGCGATGCTGGCCGTCAGCACCGCCCCCGACGTGACGTGTCGCATCCGGATCGACGTTCGGACGTCGTCGACGGCGACGAGGCCCGACTGCAGCGCGTAGAGGCCGATGGCGGTGGCGCAATTGCCGCAGTTGCTTCCCCATTCGACCCGGCGGTCGTCGACGTCTACCTGGGCGAAGAGATAGTCGACATCGACGCCGGCAACCGTGGAGCGCCGGACGATCGCCGCCTTGGAGGTGGTCGAACTGCCGCCCCCCACCCCGTCGAGTTGGCGGGGGTCGCCGGAGCCGAAGGCGGCGGTGAGTAGGGCGTCCAGTCCGCCAGCGCGCTCGACGAGCGGGTCGACGTCGACCGCGTTGAACAACCAGCACTTGCTGGTGCCTCCGCGCATCCAGGTTCCACGCAGCGTGAACATGAGTGCTCGCCTTTCGGAAGTGGTGGCTCGACCGGCCTGCGTCCAGCCTGCGGCACACCCGCGTGAAGGACAATGTCGAAGAATTGAACCGGCCTACGGTTTTGCTAAAGGAAAGCCGCCTACGCGGCGGGCCCCCGGCTCAGAACAGGTTGGGCGCCAGCACCAGGACGGCCCAGCACAGCGCCGGCGCCACTGCGACCACGATGCCCGCGTTGACGAGCAGTTGCCGGTAGAAGCGCGGCCGGTCGATGCCCTGTGCATTGGCCAGCACCAGGGCGCCGTTGGTGGAGAAGGGCGACACGTCCACCACGGTGGCGGCGATCGCGAGTGCTGCGACGACGCCGACGATGGGCAGCGTGCCGGTGTGCAGCAGCGGCAACGCCAGCGGGATGATGGCGGCCAGCAGTGCGGTGGACGATGCGAACGCCGACGTCACGCCGATGACGTAGCAGAGCACCAGGGCGACCAGCAGCGGGGCGCCGACGGCGAGGGCCATCTCGGCGAGGTGATCGAAGGTGCCCATCTCCTCGACGATCGAGATGTAGGTGATCATGCCCGCGACCAGTAGCACGGTGGGCCAGCTGATGCCCGCGATGGCGTCGCTCTGCTTGGACAGGTCGGTGAAGGCCAGCACGGCGCCTGCGGCGATCGCGACGAAGCTGATCGGCAGGTGCAACACCAACACCAGCACCAGGACGGCGGCGATGAGGAACAGCGTCAGCTTCTGGACGGCCGTGACGGGCTGCCGGTCGACCTCGACGAGGGTGCGTGCGGGACGGTTGAGCAGCATGGTGGCGCCGTCGGAGCCGCTGCTCGCCTTCGGGAAGGCAATCGCGGGACCGGAGCCGCCGGAGCCACTCGAACCGCCGGGGCCACTCGAACCGCCGGGGCCACCGTGGCCATCCTCGTCGGGGGCGGTGCCCAGCGCGGTGTACTCGAGGTGACGGGTGCGGGCCAAGGCGGAGTAGCCGACGATCGTCAGCACCGATAGCAGGACGTTGATGCCGTAGCTGGCGAAGAACAGCGTCCAGTGGTCGATCGAGAGTCCGCTGCGCTCCACGAGGTCGACGACCAGCGTCCCCGAGACCGAGATGGGGGAGAACGCACCGGCGTGGGCGCCGTTGATGGTCATGATGCCCATGACCAGGGGGCTCATCTTGGTACGTGCGGCGAACGACATGGCAGCCGGCACGATGAGGGCGACGGCGGCGGGGCTGAAGGTGCCGAGCGCGGTCAGGACCGACGCCGAGAAGAAGAACACCCAGGGCACCAGGCCGATGCGCCCACGTACGGCTCGGATGCACGCGTTGACCAGGAGGTCGATGGTGCCGTTCTGCTTGGCCATGCCGAAGAAGTACGTGACCCCGACGATGGTCAGCACGATGGAGCTGGGGAACTCCGCCAGGATCTCCTTGTCGTCCAGCCCGAGGAGGAAGGCTCCCACTCCGAAGGCTCCGACGAATCCCAAGATGCCGATGTTGATCGGAAAGATGGTGGCGATGACGAACATCGCCACAAGGGCGATCAACGGCAGGACTTCTACGTAACTCATGGGCGTACCCTCAGTTCCCTGGCAGTGTGGCAGGCGCCGGTGCACGGCGTCCGAGCGCTCCGTGCCGTGGGCACGTCCGCCGGTGGCACGTCACAACCGACTTACATCATTACGTGGATCACACTAAGAACGGCCTTGCTTCAGCACAATCGCGATAAACTGGAGGGTGCTTAAGTCAGGCTAAAGGTGGCGCTGGATCAGGCGCCGCGGCCGCGGCGTGTCGGCCCGACGCCGTCGTCGTACCGGTAGGCCACTTCCTCGAAGGTGTCCACGAGCGTGGCCTCACCGGGGGTCAGCCGATGTTCGGCCAGGTGGGCCAGCAGGATGCGCCGCGACGGGGCGCCGCGCAGAGGAATCACCTTGACGTCGTCGCGCAGGTTCGACAGGGCGAGCCGCGGCGCCATCGACACCCCCAAGTCCACGGCCACCATCGCCTGGGCCTCCTGGTAGTCGTTGGCGGCGAACGCCACTGTCGGCGTGAAACCCGCTGCCTGGCAGGCCCTTTCCAGCGCCGCGCCGACGGGGTGATGGTCCTCCCTGGTGATCCACTGCTCGTCGGCGAGTTCGGCCATGTCGAGCGACTCCCGGCGAGCGAAGCGGTGGTGGACCGAGACGACGAGGGTCGGAGGGTCGACCAGCAGTTCGCGGACCACCAGCTCCCGGTCGGCCACCGGCGCCCACTCGTAGTCCCACAGTAGGGACAGCTCCACCTCGCCGGTCTCGAGCATGGCGCGCAATGCGGCGAACCGCGAACTCCGCACCTTCAGGCTCACGGCCGGATGCCGGCTCTTGTACAGCTTCACCACCTGAGGCAGCAGGCTGGACCCGACGGTGGGAAACGTACCGAGTCGCACGGTTCCCGAACGCAGACCGGCGATCTCGTCCAACTCACTCCGGGCGGCTTGCAGCTGCGTCTCGATGCGCTCGGCCCGCCGCGCCAGCGCAGCGCCGGCCTCGGTGAGCCGAATTCCCCGCGGGTGCCGCTCCAGTAGCGGCTGGCCGGCCTCGGCCTCCAGCTTCGCGATCTGCTGGGAGACGGCCGACGTGGTGTAGCTGAGCCGATTGGCCGCGGCCGTCAGCGATCCCGCGCGCACCACGTCGACCAGCAGCAGGAGACGGCGCGGATCGAGCATGGGACGTACCTTTCAGCAAGGCTTAATAGTCGTCGAGCTGTCGGCAACTCTACTGCACGTCGTGTCACGCCGACTGCTACGAGACCGCGAGCACGTCGTGGATCATCGAGCGCAGGGCGACCACGCCCGCATCGTTGTCCGACCGAGCGTGCCAGTACACCCTGACGTCGTGGACCGGCAGGTCCAGCGGCACCTCGAAGAGCGCGAGTTCGCCCTTGCGGCAATGATGTTCGGCGAGCCGACGGGGAGCCACCGCAATGCAGTTGCCGCGCTCGACGACGGCGAACAGCGAGCCGTAGTGGCCGACGACCAGCTGCACGGAGCGGGTGCGGCCCAGCCGGGCCAGCGCATCGTCCACCTCGCGTCCCCGGCCCGCGGTGATGCGCACGTGGACGTGCGGCAGCGCCACGAACCGCTCGATCGTCATGACCTCCTGCGCAGCGGGGTGGTGGCGCGCGATGATGCCCACGACGTCATCGGTGAACACGGGCTCCGAACGCCACGCGGGTGCCGTCGTGGTGGGAACGCCGAGGTAGAGATCCAGTTCGCCGGTCGCCAGGGCGTCGGTGACGGTGATGCGGTCGAGGGCCGCGACGCGCAGCGTCGAGCGCGGGGCGTCGCGTTGCAGTCGTTCGTGCAGCCCCGGTAGCAGCAGTGGTCCGTAGAGCTCGGCGAATGCGATCGCCCATTCGCGGGTGGTCGTGGACAGGTCGAGGTGGTCGAGGTCGTGCACGATCCCGTCGAGCATGGACAGCGCTTCGGCGAGTCGCGGCTGGACGGCCAATGCCGCCGCGGTGGGACTCAGGCCACCCCCGGCGCGTACCACCAGTGGGTCACGCAGCAGGATCCGCAGCCGCGCCAACGCATTCGAGACGGCCGGCTGTGTGAGGTGCAGGCGCGCGGCCGCCTTGGTGGCACTGCGCTCCTCGAGTACCGCGTGCAGGACCACCAGGAGGTTCAGGTCGACGCCCGCCAAATTCACCTGATGAATATCGCACATCACCGATCATGAGTGGATCTGATGACGCGGCGTTCCTAGTGTCGATTGCGTACGCGACGAGAGGGGAACGACGATGCGCATCCTGGTGACCGGAGCCGGCGGGGGTGTGGGTGCCGCGGTCGTCGACGGGCTCTGCCGGACGGGCGCCGACGTACGCGCCACCTGTCGTCGACCCGACGCCGACCGGTGGACCTCGGTCGAGGCCATCCCGAGCGACCTGGCCGCGCCCGCCACGTTGCGGCCCGCCCTCGACGGCGTCGATGCCGTCTTCCTCTATAGCCTGACCCCGCCGGAGGCGATGGCCGACCTCGTCGAGGAGATGACGGCCGCCGGAGTGGACAAGGTGGTCGTGCTGTCCACCATCGACACCACCCGCCACGAGCCGTTCGTGGAGTACAACCGGCAGCGCCACCTCGCGGTGGAGGATGCGGTGATCGCCGGCGGGTTCACCACCGTCTGCCTGCGCCCCGGAGCGTTCGCGCGCAACGCGATCCGGTTCTGGGCCCACCAGATCCGCACCGGATCCGTTGTGGGGCTGCCGTTTCCCGAATCGCAGCAGGCGCCCATCGCCGACGAGGACATCGCCGCCGTCGCGGTACGCGCGCTCACCTCGTCGGAGTTGGACGGCGAGAAGCCGGTGCTCACCGGTCCCGCGTCGCTCACGATGCGTCAGCAGGTGGCCCTCATCGCCTCGGCCGTCGGTCGCGACATCGGCATCACGGTGCTCTCCGACGCGCGGGCCCGCGCGCTCTACGGCACCGTGCTGCCGCCGGAGTACCTGGATCTGTTGATGGGGCAGTGGGCCTTCGAGGTCACCGAGCCCGCCGTGGTCACCGATGCCGTGTACGCCGCGACGGGCAGGCGGCCCGTCGCGTTCGCGGACTGGGCTTCCGCGCACCGCGCGGCGTTCGGCTAGGGCGCATCGCGCGGCGTTCGGCTAGGGCGCACCGCGCGGCGTTCGGCCGAGCCGCGTGCGAGCATGATCGCGTGAAGGGCAGCAGCGCGATCCGGTGGGCGCTCGTGCTGGCGGTGTGGACGCTGCTCGTCGGCTGCGCCGGCGCACCCAGCGGGCCGCCGCCGCCCACGTTCGGGCCTGCGGGCAGCGTCGTCGCCGCGGCCGCACCTGCGTCGCTCGACCCGGCCATCGCCGACGCCGCCTCGTTCTCGCGGGTGATCACCTACCGTTCACGATCGGGGATCGACGACGACAACACCTCGGTCACCGGATCGGTGTTCGTTCCCAAGGGTGCGCCGCCCGACGGCGGTTTTCGCATCGTCGTCGTGGCACCCCAGGTGGTCGGCACCGACGCCGAGTGCGCCGCGTCGCTGTCTGCCGACCTGCTGGGCAACGCGGCCGTCGTCCGCGAACTGCTGCTGGCCGGTCATGTCGTCTTCGTACCCGATTATCAGGGGCTGGGGGCGCCCGCGGGCGGGGACCGGATGCGCTATCACCCGTACCTCGACTCGACCACCGCCGGCTACGTCGTCATCGACGGCGTCCGGGCGGCGAAGACCGTGGTCCCGGTACCGACGTCCTCGTCGTGGGCCGCCGTCGGACGGCGCGAGGGCGGCCAGGCCGTGTGGGCGGCAGACGAACTGGTGGACAACTACGGTTCCGGGCTGACGCTCGTCGCGACCGCTGCCCTCTCGCCGCCCGCCGACCTCGACGGCCTGGCCGACGCGGCAGTGGCAGGAACGCTCACCCCGGCGCAGAAGGTCGCCTACGTCGCGTACCTGAGCGCGGTGCGTGCCGAGCACCCCTACGACGTCGACCTCGACGACTATCGGCGCGGCGCGGCAGCGCGGGACTGGGACCGGCTGACGTCGTGCCGCCAGCCGCAGCGGTTGGCCGTGGCGGCGGCGATTCCGGCCGAGGACCTGCGGCCTGCGAATGCGAAGGCCGTCAACGCGTTGCGCGGCTATCTGCACAAGACGACCTTGCCGCAGGGGCCGACGGCCGCGCCGATGTACGTCATCTACGGCGGCGCCGACACGTTGACCCCGCCGGGATGGACCGAACACGCGCTGCGCGGTGCGTGCCGGATGGGTGACGTGGTGCAGATCGCCTACTGGCCTGACGCCGACCAGGACGGGATCGACCCGTCGGCCGCCACGGGGTGGCTCACCGATCGCCTGCAGGGCCATCCGTCGGCGAGCGACTGTGACGAATTCCTGGCGCGCACCAGTGATCCCGAACCGCAGGAACGTGCCTCGGCGGAACCCGAGCCGGCACCCTCCACGGCGGCTACGGCGGCGCCCCCGCTCCCGCAGGCGGAGGGCGCTGAGACGTCGCTGACCTCGGGGTGGCTGCCGTCCACCGTGGCCGTGGTGACCGTCGCCGCCCTCGGATGTGCGATCGGGCGGCGCAGCGTCGACTGGCATCGGCGACGGCTACCCGCGGCGCTGATGGTCGGCTGCGCGACCGCGGCCGCCGTGCAACTGTTCGTCCAGCATCAGGGCTGGAACGCGGGTGCCGTCTCCTGGCAGTGGGCGCTGTGGACCGCCGCCCTCGGATTCGCGGCGGCCCTCGTGGTCCTCGGCTGGCGTGGGGCGGCCTGGTGGCAGCGCGCGGTGTCGGTGCTCGCCGTGGCGCTGTGCGCCGTGACCGCGGCATTGGCGCTCAACGGTGCGACCGGTTACTTTCCGACCGCCGCCGCGCTGCTGCGCCAGGCCACCGGAACCCAACCCGCCGACTGGATCGACGAGGGGGCGCTGGCCGAACTCACCCGGTCGCACGCCCGTCCCGCCCAGGGTGTCATGGTGTGGATCGACGTCCCCGGCACGGCATCGGGATTCGAGCACCGCAGGGAACTGGTCTACCTGCCGCCTGCCTGGTTCACGTCCGATCCGCCGCCGCAGCTGCCGGTGGTGACGATGCTCGGCGCCGAGTTCAGCCAGCCGGGGGACTGGGCGGTGTCGGCCGACGCGGTGCGGACGCTCGACCGCTTCGCGGCCACGCACGGTGGCGTCGCCCCGGTGGCGGTGTTCCCGGACATGTCGGGCAGCTTCACCAACGACACGGAGTGCGTCAACGGGCCCCGCGGGAACGCCGCCGATCATCTGATCGAAGACGTCGTGCCGTACGTGATCTCGCGGTTCGGGACGAGCGTCGACCCGGCGCGATGGGGGCTGGTCGGGTGGTCCACCGGAGGCACCTGCGCCCTCCTGACCGCGGTCATGCATCCGGAACGCTTCGGCGCCATCGTGGACCTCGACGGCCAGCTGGGACCCAACATGGGAACGCAGCGCCAAACCGTGGCCCGCCTGTTCGGTGGCGACGAGAACGCCTGGGCCGCTTTCGATCCCAGAACCGTCGTCGAACGGCACGGTCGGTTCGTGAACCTGGCGGCATGGCTGGGCGTTTCCGGTGACGTGCCCACCACGCATCGCGCGGCGGGCGACCACCCACCCACGGCCGCCGATCTGGGCGAGTGGTCGACGGCGTCGGAGGATCGGGCCGCCAACGCGACGAAGCTTTGTCTGCTGCTCAGCGGGCACGGGGTGGAATGCGCGGTGGTCGGTTACGGCGGATCGCACGACTTCCGTTCGGCAGGACGGGCATTCGCTGACTCACTGCCTTGGCTGGCTGGCCGGTTGGGCGCCCCGGGGGCCCGGGAGGTGCCACTCCCCGGGACGTGAGTCCGCGCGCCGTCAGGTGCGTCGAGGGCGCCGCAGCGCCGACGTCACCAGGTGGCGGCGCAGCCGGTTGTCGGAGATTCGGAAGAGGCGGGTCATGGCGGCCGCGGTTCCCGAGACGTCGTCGCGGGCGGTGAGATAGGTCCAACGATGTGACTCCGGCAGCGCGAAGAACGTCTCGAAGAAGTCGGGGACCTCGGTGGGCGTCATGTGCAGCAGCGCCTCGAGCCCGATGCGGCGGAAGCGGTGAATGGTGCGCGCGGTACGCGGCCACACCGCGACCTGCGCCGCCGTCAACGCTTCGGCGGGACCCGTGGCCAGACCGGTGTCGATGGCGGCGGCGACCCGCGGTGCCAGCCGCAGCGACGTGGCCACGCTGAAGCCCGTGGCGGGGTGGATGAACGGCGCCGCCGCGCCGAAGCCGAGTACCCCGGTGCCGCGATGTCGCGGCTGATCCAGCGGGAACCACACCTTCTCGGTGGCGATCGGTGCCGAACTCGACACGCCGTGGCTCGCCAACCGGGCGTGCAACCGGCGGCGCAGCGTGCCCAGCGGCAGGCCTGGCCGCCGAGCCAGCGATGTCTCTTCGAGCAGGACGCGGCCGCGCCCCAGCGGTATCGCGTAGAGGAAGGTGGGCCACCCCGCCTCGCCGTGCCGAGGCCGCCAGTCCATGAACAACGCGCCCGACGCGGTCAACGGCGCCGCGACGTCCTCGTCGACCACCACCCCGTAGGCCGACTGTTCGGCGGCGACGCCCCGCGCAGGGCGACGGTCCAGCGGCCGTGCGCGGCCCCCGGCGTCGATGACGACTGCGGCGCGCAGTTCCGTGCCATCAGCCAGCGCCACCACGCCCCGTTCCGGCGAGCCGACGGTGCGTCCTTCGTACAGTCGCACCCCGGAGACCCGTTCCAGCAGGTGCGCCTGCAGCGCGGGCACGTCGAGGACGGCGTATTCCCAGCCCAGGTCGTGCTCGGTGACGGCGAACGCGCGGGCCTCCGCGCGGGCCGCGATCACGGTCTCGGGCAGGTCGGCCGGTAGCTCGGCGCTCCACATCCCGTACGTCGCCGTCCACGGTCGTCCCGGGGACGGATCGAGCAGGCCGGTGGTCAGGCCGCGTCGAGCGCAGGCGCCGGCGACGGCCAGTCCCGCGGGGCCACCGCCGACCACCAAGACGTCCATGCCAGTCATCCTGCCTGGAAGCGCCGGCCACTCCCGCAGCGGGAGGCCCCACCGAGGGGACGCGATGCGGAATGGTGTCGGCGTCGGCGCCGTTCACCACTTCGACACGGTAATCGAACCCTGACGGGGGAGTACGACCCGCATGACCGCACCTGCCGCTGCCCGAGACGCTCCCAGACCTCGACGAGCATGCCGCCGACCTGATCCGCAATGCCCGCTAGTCAGTCGCCGGGCGGCGGAGCGGGCGTGACGTCGGCACCGGAGCCCTTGGTCGAGGCCTTGGCGCGGTTCTCGGCACGCACCTTGCGGGTACCGCGCACGAAGCCCGTGGCCGACACCTCGGCCGACAGCAGCACCGACTCGCCGCCCGCGAACGGATGGAAACCGACGCCGGCGCCTCCGCGTCCCTTGACCGGGATGTCGGCCACCTCGGTGACCTTCCACCCCTTCTCCGAGATCGAGAGCATGGCCTCGCCGTTCTGACACGTCAGCGGCAGCGCGGCGATCACCTCGTCGCCGTCGCCGGCCAGTTTGACGCCGGCCACGCCGTTGCCTGCGACGCCCTGGGGGTTGACCGCCGCGGGATCGATGCGCAGCACCTTCCCGCGGCGGGTCACCAACGCCAGATGCGAGCCCGGCGCCATCACCCCGGAGCGCAGCAGCCCGGTGATGTCGGGAGCCACCGGGATGTCACGGATCTTGAAGGGCAGCCCGTTGCCGGTGGTGAACTTGACCCTGCCGTCGGTCCACACCGCCCAGCCCAGGCCGGACGACAGCAACTCACCGTGACTGTCCGACAGCACGCCACGATCGTCGAGTCGCCACGCGGCGTTGATCTTTCGTTCGCGCTGCCCGTCCTCGTCGGACCCGGACGCCGTCGGGACGGCGTCGACGTCCAATACGGTCCGACGGTCGAACTCGGGACCCTTGAACAGCTTCGCGGTCTCGAGGAGTTCCTTGTCGATCACCACCCGGCGGGCGTCGGGGTTCGAGACCAGTTCGGTGAGTTCTGCGAACTCGGCATCGAGCTTCTCCGCTTCGGCCTGCAGCTCGATCACGTCGAGCTTCGTGAGTCGTCGAAGCTGCAGGCCCAGAACGTAATCCGCCTGCTCGGCGTCGATGCCGAAGCGTTCCTGGAGGCCCTGGCGCGCCTCGTCGACGGTCTCCGAACCGCGGATCACCGCCACCGCGGCGTCGATGTCGAGGTGGATGGTCATCAGGCCGGCGACCAGATGCCGGCGCGCCGTCACCTTCTCCAGCCGATACTGGCTGCGGTGCAGCACCACCGAGTCCCGCAGATGCAGGAACGCCGAGATCAACTCGCGCACCGACCACCACCGCGGGACCCGGTCCTCGTCGAGGGCGACCAGGCTGGCGGCGAACGTGCCCTCCAGCGGGGTCAGGGCCAGTAGTTGCTCGCGGATCTGCGCGGCGTCGTGGCCGCGCTTGGCGGTGACGACGATGCGCAGCCCGTTGCGGCGGTCCGTCAGGTCCGACATGTCGGCGACGCCGGACAGTTCGCCGGACTCGACGAGCGCGCGGATCCGATCCTGCACGGTGCCGCTGGCGACACCGGGGGGCAATTCGGTGATGACGCAGTTCTTCCCGTCGACCGACACGGTGCCCCGCACCGTGAACGCACCGCGGCCGGTGGTGACGTACTCGCGCAGACCCGCCGTGCCGACCACCGTGGCGCCACACCCCCAGTCGGGCCCGGGGATCAGCTTCATCAGCCGGTCGTCGGTCATGTTGGGCGTCTTGAGCAACGCGCGGCAGGCGGCCATGATCTCGCGCGGATTGTGCGCGGGCACCTTGGTGGCCCAGCCTTCCGCGATGCCGACGGCGCCGTTGCACAGCAGTACCGGCCACTGCGCGGGCAGCACCGTCGGTTCGACCCACTCGCCGTCGAACGTCGGCACCATGGGCACGGCGTGGTCGGCGAGTTCGGCCGTCAGCGCCGCTCCCGGTGCTGACAACCGCATCTCGGTGTAGCGGTCGGCGGCGGGGATGTCGCCCTGGATGCGAGGGAACGCGCCCTGGCCGTCGATGACCTTGACGCGCTGGAACTCCGCGGCCATCAGCGCCGCGGCACCGTACATCGACGCACCGCCGTGTGGGTGCAGGTTACCGGTGACGGCCGAGCACACCTTCGACGACTTCTGGGGCTTGTTTCCCGGAAGCAGGCGGGAGTCGTACATCTGGTAGAGCAGTCGTCGCTGGCCGGGCTTGAGCCCGTCGAACGCCGACGGGATGGCGCGATCGCTGACGCTGTAGAGCGCAAACGTCAGCTGATAGTGGTTCCAGTAGTCGTCGGCGCTCTGATCGAGCACCAGATCCGGGTTCTGCTCGGGAACGTCCAGGGTGGCGGTCACAGTCGATTCTTCCTAGGTCAAATCCAGAGCGGCGGTGTCGACGCGGGAGGCCACGTCGGCCATCCACGCGCGCCTGCCCTCCGGCGGCCCGCCGAACAGGGTGTGGTGCAGCTTGGGGTCACCGTCGTCGAGGTGTACGCGGATCACGGTGCGCCGCTGCGGATCCAGCACGGTGTTCCAGAAGTCGTCGGCGTCCATCTCGCCGAGGCCCTTGTTGCGCTGCACCTCGACCTTGCGCTTGGACGTGGCACGCATCTGCGCCACCGCGGCGTCGCGCTCCGACTCGTCCTGACAGTAGATGCGATCCTGACCGTCCTTGACCACGAACAGCGGAGGCAAGGTGACATAGACCATCCCGGCCTTGACGAGCGGCCGGTAGAAGTCGAGGAACATCGAGATGAGGCTCGAGTTGATGTTGCCGCCGTCGGGGTCGGCGTCGGAGGCGAACAGGATCCGGTCGTAACGGCACGACTCGGGATCGCAGTTGTCGCGCACCCCGCAGCCGAGGATGCGTTCGATGGAGTCGAACTCGTCCTTGGCCCTGGCCTTGCTCAGTGCGAAGCCGTAGACGTTGGGCGGCTTGCCCTTCAGCGGAAACGCCGCCTGGAAGGTGGCATCACGCGCGGCCTTGATGGTGCCCAGTGCCGAATCACCCTCGCACAGGAACAGTTCGGCACCCGACCCGCGCCCGGTCTCACGGCTGGGCAACAGCTTCGGCGGCAGGGACAGGTTGGTGCCGAGGCCCTTGGCCTTGGACGCCGCCCGCGACCGGGCCTTGGCGCCCTCGGCGCTGCGGCGGGCCCGTGCCGCCTCCAACGCCAGCCGGGTCCACAGGGTCACCGTGTCGCCGTTGGCGGGATTGGCCGCCCAGATGGTGACACTGCGCGCCACGTCGGGGGCCATCGCGACGTTCAGGGAGCGCGACGACACCGCGGTCTTGGCCTGCGAGTCCCATGCCACGTCCGGCGCACGGGTATCCACGGCCAGCGCCGTCACCGCCGCGAAGTCCTGGGGCTCCGGACCATCCTCACCCTTGGCGAGACCGAGATCCCGAATGCGCGAGGCACGGTCGGCCAGGGCCTCGGACAGGCCCTTGACGGCGGCCGTCAGGTGGGAGCCGCCGCCGGGGGTGCGGACGGTGTTGCAGAACGCGGCGACGGTGGCCGGCTCGGCGGGGCCTGCACTGAGCGACCAGCGGAACGGGGTGGGGCCGCGGCCCGTGGTGTACTCGCCGCGGCCCTCCACGACGGCCCGCACCCCGGGCACCGGTGTGCCGCCTGCCGTGCACATCAGGTCCAGCAGGGTGTCGGTGCCCCAGGGACCGCCGAACGGGACCAGCAGTTCGGGCCGCACCTCGTCGCCGGGCCAGCCCTCGTCGATCACCGACAGGTGCACCCCCGGCGACATCCGGGCCGCCGCGTGCGCCCGCAGCAGCACCTCGTTGACGTCCACCGTGGAATCCGGGACCACGGTGGGGTCGAACAGGATGCGGACCGCCGTACCGTGCGCGTCCGGTTGGCGGTTGCCGACGCCGCGCAGCTTCTGGGTGTCGGCGCGCTCGAAGGGGGCGTCGGGATCGAAGTCCTTGCCTTCGAAGACACCCGGGTAGCCGCGTCCGAAGCTCTGCAGGTAGGTCTTGCCGCCGCGGCGCACCGTGACGTCGGTACGGGCGGAGACGAACACCGCGGCCGCCGCGCCGATGCCGTTGAGGCCGGCACCCGTGCTGCTGGCGTCGGCGTGGGCCGAGAACTTGCCGCCGGCACGGGCGGTCCCCAGCGTCTTGACGATGCCGTTCTTGCCGTTCACCGGATCGGAGTCGACGGGAAGACCGCGCCCGTCGTCGGCGACGGTCACCGAACCGTCGGCGTGCAGGGTGATGGTGACGCTGGACCCCCCGTGGCTGGGGTCGGCGACCTCCTCGATGGCGTTGTCGACGAGTTCGCGCAGCGCGGTGTTGAGCACGTCCAGGCCCAGGTTCACCGCCGGCCGCAGGCGCGTGTGCTGGACGTCGTCCAGCTCGGTGATGTCCGCGGCGGTGTAGCTCACTGCTGGGTGTCCCTTCCTCATCTGCCCTCGTCTGCCGGGGAAGGACGGAAGCGCACGGTTTCTTCGGCAATCCACTCGGCAACGACGGTGTGCCGCAGGAATGGTAGACGCCGCGGGCGACAATGGCGCGCAGGCGGGCGAATGCGAGGCCGGGCGGGCGCCTATTCGCCGGCGACGGGCTGTCTCGGCCCCGGTTCGTCGACGTCGGCGGTGGCGCCGGGATCCTCGTCGCGCGGCTCGCCGACGGTGCGCGCGGCGATCTGCTCGTCGTAGTAGCGGATGATCACCACCACCGCGGCCGCCACCGGAACCGCCAGGAACGCGCCGATGACACCGAACACCGACGCTCCGAGCGTGACGGCCAACAGCACGATGACGGCGTGCAGCTTCATCGACTTGGCCTGCAGCCACGGTTGCAGCACGTTGCCCTCCAGCTGCTGCACCGCCAGGATGAGGCCCAGCACGATGAGCGCGTTGACCGGGCCGTTGGCCACCAGTGCGACGAGCACCGCGAGCCCGCCGGCCACGAATGCACCGACGATCGGCACGAAGCCGCCGATGAACGTGATGATGGCCAGCGCGTAGGCCAGCGGCACGCCGAGCACCACCAGTCCGATCCCGATGAGCACCGCGTCCACCAGGCTGACGAGGGCCTGCGTCCTGATGAAGCCGCCGAGCGTGGACCACACGCGCTGCAGGACCTCGGCGACGTGCGGCGCGCCCGGGGAGCCGACGCTGCGACGCAACCACGGCAGGAACCGCGGCCCGTCCTTGAGGAAGAAGAAGGAAACCACGACGGTGGTGAACAGCGTGACCAGGGCCGACGTCGCCGCGCCCACCCCGGTGAACACGCCCGATGCGATCTGCGAACTGCTGGAACTCAGCCGGTCGTTGATGGCGGTGACGGCCGAATTCAGTTGCTGCTCGCTGATGTTCAGGGGTGGGCCGCCGAGCCAATCGCGTACCTGCACGACGCCCGCGGTGGCCTGCTCGGCGAGTTCGGTCGACTGCTCGACGACGGCGGGGGCGACCGCGGCGAGGATGCCGGCGACGACGGCGGTCGCCAGCAGCAGTGCCGACAGGGCGGCCGCGGCGGGCGGCCACCCCTTGCCGCGCATCCAACGCACCGGCGGCCACAGCACCGTGCACAGGATCAACGCCAGCAGGACGGGCAGGATCACCACCCACGTCTCGCCGATGACCCAGGCGAGCACCCACAGCGCAGCGGCCACCGCCACGAACTGGACGGCGACCACCGAGGTCGATCGGAGGTGGTCGCCGTACATCGAGCCGCGACTGCGCGCGGTGTCGTTCTCCACGCCTCCTCTCTACCCGCTGTCGGCGTGTGCGACCGAGTGCGCGACGTCCTCTCGTGCCTCGAGCGCGGTCAACCGTCCGGCCAGCGCGTCGTGCACGCCGGCGTAGGCGTCGGCGCCCAGCGGGATGCGCAGTGGCGGATCGTCCTGACGCGTGATGTCGTAGATCACGGCCGCGACCCGTCGCGGGTCGGTGGCGAGCGCATCGGGGGTGGTGGTGCGCAGGCTTCGCCGGATCCGGTCGACTCCCGTGTCCCGGTAGGCGGGCGACGCCTCGGTGAACTGCATCCCGGAGAGGAAGTCGGTACGCGTGCCGCCCGGTTCGACGAGCGTCAGCCGGATGCCGAAGTCGGCGACCTCCTGCGCCACGCTCTCGGTGAAGCCCTCCAGGCCCCACTTGCCTGCGTGATAGCAGCTGTGGGTCGCGATGGCGGCCTGCCCGCCCAGGCTGGAGATCTGGATGATCCGGCCGCCGCCGCGGGCGCGCATGGGGGCCAGGAACGCGCGGGTGATCAGGATCGGCGCCACCAGCAGCACCTCCAGCTGGTCCCGGATCTGGGCGGCGGTCATCTCCTCGAGCGCCCCCACCAGCGCGTATCCGGCGTTGTTCACGACGACGTCGACCCCGCGTCTGGCGACCACGCGCGCGATCAGGTCGTCGACCTCTGCCGGCGGGGCGAGGTCGAGCACCTCGACCTCGAGTCGGTCCCCGAAGCGTTCGCGCAGGTCGTCCAGCGCGGCGGCGCGGCGCACCGTCGCGGTCACCACGTCACCGTGCTCGAGCGCGTATTCGACGATGCTGCGCCCCAACCCGCCGGAGGCGCCCGTCACGAACCAGTGGCGCGGTTCCGGGCTCACCACGCGTTGCTCACCGCGTCGGCGATCCCCGAGGCGATGGCCTTGGCCGACGTGCCGGGCGACACGCCGCAGGTGTTGACGTCGATCACGACGTTGTTGCGCTGCACCAGCGAGCGGCCGCAGGCCCACCCCGGCGCACCGTGGTCGACCTGGGTGACGACGGTGTCGAGCGTGCCCTCGCCGACGTCGATCGGGCCCACCTCCCAGTGCGTCTGGCTCTGCGTGTGCACGAAGTCGTGGCAGCCGTGCCACTGCGCGGTGGCGGCCGCGAAGTACTCGACGGCCTTCTCCCAGTACGGGAAGAGCACCACCGACTGTTTGGCGTAGTGCTGGAACTGGTCGCCGTCGGTGAGGGTCTGATCGCGGACCGCGTGAAAACCGCTGTCGGCGTAGGCGGGTGCCTCGGCCGCACCGTCGAGTGCCAGGCATTCGGCGGGGGACATGATCGCGCTGTCGTCGGCCATCTCGCGTGCGGCCCCCGTGACCGCCATGGCGGGTACGCCCAGCGCGGCGGCCACCGCGGCGGGTTCGAGCAGCAGCCCGTTCAACTCACGTTCCACCAGTGGGCGCGGGACGACCTTGCGCGTGGGGGTGGGCGCCTGGGCGCTGCTCACGGTGTCGGCACAGCCGGTCACCGCCACCGCCAGCGTCGCGCCGAGACAGCCCAGTGCCAGCGTCAGTCGTCGCATGAATCCTCCCCGCCGTCACGACGTGCTCCGTCGTCCCTCATGGACGTCGATGATGCCGTCGCGGTGCCGTCGTGGCGGTGATGTCCGGGGCGCGCCGTGGTCACGATGGATCCAGCGAATCGGTAACGAAAGCGTCGACCCCGGGCGCTACGTGTCGACGCGGACACCGACGAGCCGTTCCGGCAAGGGCCGCAGACGGGTGGGTCGGAGAGGTGCCGAAAGCCACTGGGGCCGTGGAACCTACCGCCATCGGATCGGGGATCCGCGGCGGCGTCGAGCGCGGGCAGCCCGTGGCTGGGCGTGCCGGGGTCGGCCGTGAACACCAGCAGCGTGTGCAGGTGGATGGGGTCCTGGTGGCGAACTCGGGGCCGGCGGCGAGCAACGCCTCGACCAGCTGCGACCCGGCACGCGCTAGCGTGGCGTCATGATCGACGGCCGGCTGTTCGTCACCGACGGTGGCATCGAGACCGACCTCGAGCACCGCCGCGGCGCGGTGTTGCGCGAGTTCGCGGCGTTCCCCCTGCTCGAGACGGCGTCGGGCCGGGAGCTGCTGGCGTCCTACTACGCCGACTACGCGGCGATCGCGCAGGACACCGGTCGTGGCCTGTTGCTCGAAAGTCCCACGTGGCGCGCCAATCCGGACTGGGGCCGGCTGCTCGGCTACTCGCAGGCCGATCTCGCGCGGCTCAACGGCGCGGCCGTCGAGTTCCTGGCAGAGATGCGACGCGACGTCGCCGGTACGGTCGGCGAGGTGCTGATCGGCGGCAGCATCGGACCTCGGCACGACGGTTACGCGCCGGAGACCGTCATGGCAGCCGACGTCGCCGAGGAGTACCACCGGCCGCAGCTCGCCGCGTTCGCCGCGGCAGGCGCCGACCTCGCGACGGCCTACACGCTGACCTACGTCGGCGAGGCGGTCGGCATCGTGCGGGCGGCCCGTGACGTCCGCCTGCCGATCGCGATCTCCTTCACGGTCGAGACCGACGGGCGGCTCGCGAGCGGCGTGACGCTCGAGGACGCCATCCGCGAGGTGGACACCCTGGCCGCACCCGACCACTACCTGGTGAACTGCGCCCACGCGAGCCACGTCGAGGCGGCGCTGCGGGAGCCGGGGGAGTGGACACGCCGGATCGCAGGCACCCGGGCCAACGCGGCGACCGCCGGTCACGACGAGTTGGACGCGGCCGTCGCGCGAGGCGACGGCGATCCCGCGGAATTCGCCGCCGCCCAACGTCGTCTGAGCGCGTTGCTGCCCGCCGCCACGATCGTCGGCGGGTGCTGCGGTACCGACGCCCGCCACGTCGCCGCGGCGGTGCGGGCCATCACGGAGGAGCGCCCCGCATGAGCCACGCCCACCCCGAGTCCCTCCCCACCGCCCACCCCGAGTCCCTCCCCACCGCCCGCCCCGAGTCCCTCCCCACCGCCCACCCCGACGTCGGCCTCGACGACGCCGACGTCCGCGTCACCACCTGGACCTTCGACGCCCCCGGGGACGCCACCGGACCACACGTCCACGAATACGACTACGTGGTGGTCCCCGTGACGGGTGGGCGCTTCACGGTCACCAACCGCGACGGGAGCGTGCGCGAGATGGTGCAAGAGGTCGCGAAGTCCTACCGCGGCACGGCCGGGACGGCCCACGACGTGCGGAACTCGTCGGACGGTCCGGCCATGTTCGTCGAGGTGGAGCTGAAGCGCTGACGTCGACCACGACCTGACTTCAACACTTTGTGGAGACGTCTTCAACAATCTGTTGTAGTGTCGCCCGCATCACACCTGGGAGGTCCTGATGCGATCACACGCGCGCACCCGTATCGCCGTCCTGCTCGGCGGTGTCCTACTGGCCGGCGTCACGGCGTGCGGAAACGGTCTCGGCGGCGACTCGGCGGACGCGCCGCCCGCCGCCGGTGGGGCGGCGTCGGCGATCCCCGACAACGCCGCGCTGATCGCCGGAATCCAGCCCGACGAGGCGCTCGTCGCCACGCTGCCGCCCACCACGGCGCAGTCCAAGACCGTCAACGTGGGGTCCAACGTGCAGTCGGCGCCCAACAACTTCTACGCCGCCGACGGCACCACCCCCATCGGATTCGAAGTGGACCTCGCCAAGGCCATCGGCGCCAAGCTCGGCGTCCAGATGGCCTACCAGGACATGGCCTTCGGCTCGCTGATCACCAGCCTGCAGTCGGGCCGCATCGACATGACGATGGCGGGCATGAACGACACCAAGGAGCGCCAGCAGCGGATCGACTTCGTCGACTACTTCTCCTCGGGCATCACGATCATGGTGCAGAAGGGCAACCCGGACGGAATCACCGGGCCAGATTCCCTGTGCGGCAAGAACGTCGCAGTGGTGCAGGGCACCAGCCACCAGACCTTCGCGGCGCGGCAGAGCGACGAGTGCGTTCGGCAGGGCAAGCCCGCCGTCACCGTGACCGCCACCGACAGTGACACCCAGAATCAAAACCAGCTGCGGACCGGCCGCGTCGCGGCCATCCTCAACGATCTGCCCAGCGCGGTGTACATCTCGCGAACCGCCAACGACGGCAACGCCTTCGAGGTGGTGCCCGGCGAGCCCATCGACGGCGGGCCCTACGGGATCGGCTTCGCCAAGACCAACGTCGCCCTGCGCGACGCGGTGCACCGAGCCCTCGGCGAACTGATGACCGACGGCACCTACCTGGAGATCCTGAAGAGCTGGGGGGTCGAACGCGGGGCGCTGCAGGACGCCGCGATCAATGGCGCCTGACCCGATGACCGCCGACCGCACCGGCGTCGAGCCGCTGCCCATCGTCCGGCTCCGACACTGGGGGCGGTGGGTCAGCGCAGTGCTCATCGTCGCGCTCGTCGTGGTACTCGTCGGCGCATTGGCAGGCGCCCGCATCGACTGGTCGGCGGTACCCGCCTTCGTGACGTACGACGTCATGCTCGTGGGCCTGCTCAACACCGTGGTGCTGGCCGTCATCGCGCAGGTGATCGCGATCGTCATCGGCATCGTGATCGCACTCGCCAGACGCAGCGCCAACCCCGTCGCGAGATGGTTTGCCGCGGGCTACATCTGGCTGTTTCGCGGGCTTCCGGTGCTGCTGCAGATCCTGATCTGGTACAACCTGGCGCTGGTCTTCCCCACGATCTCCATCCCGCTGCCGTTCGGCGGTTACCTGGTGAACGAGCCGACCAACGTGCTCGTCAGCGCCTTCACCGCCGCCCTGCTGGGTCTCGCGCTCAACGAGAGCGCCTACATGGCCGAGATCGTGCGCGCCGGTCTGGGCAGCGTGGACGCGGGCCAGACCGAAGCCGCCAAGTCCATCGGCATGGCGCCCGCGCTCACCCTGCGCCGGGTGGTCCTGCCGCAGGCGATGCGCGTCATCATCCCGCCCACCGGCAACGACTTCATCGACATGCTCAAGGGGACGTCGATCGCCTCGGTCATCGGCGTGACCGAGTTGCTGCATGCCGCCAACAACATCTCGTCCCACAATCTGCTGGTGATGGAAACCCTGTTCGCCGCGGCCATCTGGTACATGGTGGTGGTGAGTGTGGCCGGCGTGGGGCAGCACTATCTGGAACGCCGGTTCGGCGTCGCCGAACGCAGTGCCACGGCCAGGGCGGCCAAGGCGCTGCGCACGTTCCCGCTGACGAGAGGCGCCCGTGTCTGAACCGCTGCTCCGCGCCGTCGGCGTCCGGAAGAGCTACGGCCACCAGGAGATCCTCAAGGGCATCGACCTCGACGTGCACCGCGGCCAGGTGGTCTGCCTGCTGGGCCCGTCGGGCGCGGGCAAGAGCACGTTCCTGCGCTGTCTCAACCACCTCGAGACCGTCGACGCCGGACAGGTGTGGGTGGACGGCGAGCCCATGGGCTTCCGGTTGCGCAACCAGAAGCTCTACGAGCTGCGGGAGCGCGAGGTCGCGCGGCAGCGCAGGCACGTGGGCATGGTGTTCCAGCGCTTCAACCTCTTCGGTCACCGCACCGCCCTGGAGAACGTCGTCGAAGGTCCCATCCGGGTACTGGGCACGCCATCCGATCGGGCACGCCGCGAAGGCCTGGAACTGCTGGCCAAGGTGGGACTGGCCGACCGCGGCGACGCCTACCCCGCTCAGCTGTCGGGCGGCCAGCAGCAGCGCGTGGCGATCGCCCGGGCGCTGGCGATGAAGCCCAAGCTCATGCTGTTCGACGAGCCGACGTCGGCGCTGGACCCCGAACTCGTCGGCGAGGTGCTCGCGGTCATGCAGGCCCTGGCCGCCGACGGGATGACGATGGTGGTGGTGACCCACGAGATCGCCTTCGCCGCCGAGGCCGCCGACGAGGTGGTGTTCATGGCCGACGGGACCGTCGTGGAGACCGGCCCGCCCGAGACCGTCCTGAAGGCGCCCGAGCACGACCGCACGCGACAGTTCCTGGCGCGGGTACTCGCGTGAGGCCCCTCTCGCCGCGGTACTCGCTACAGTTCTCCGAACCCGACGGTTACCTCGACTTCGCCCGCTTCGGCCCCCCGTCGCACGCGGTACTGGACACCACCGCCCGACTGCTCGAGAAGGCGACGCGGGCGACGCCGTCGACGGTGGACGAACTCATGCGCGAGGAGACCCGTGCGAAGGCCGCCGCCGCCCGACTGTGCGGCAGCGACATCGACCACGTCGTGCTGCAGCCGCACACCAGCCTGGGGCTGATGCAGGCCGCGTTCAACACGGCGGCAGGAAGCACGGTGCTGGTGTCGGCAGCGGAGTTCCCGGCCAACACCTACCCGTGGGCCCGCGCCGAACGGGCCGGCAGGCTGACGGTGCGATGGCTGCCCGGTGGCCCCGTCACCGCCGACCGCTTGGCGGCCGCACTCACCGACGACGTCAGCGTGGTCGCGGTGAGCGCCGTCGACTACCGCACGGGTTACCGTGCCGATCTGGCCGCGCTGCGCGACGTCGTCGGCGACCGCTTGTTCGTGGTCGACGGCATCCAGGGCTTCGGCGTGATCGACGAGCCGTGGGAGGTCGCCGACGTGTTGGTGGTCGGCGGCCAGAAGTGGTTGCGTGCCGGCTGGGGAACGGGTTTCGCGACGTTGTCCGACCGGGCCCTGGAACGCATGACGCCCGTGCTGTCGGGATGGACCGGGGCCCGCGACCCCGGCTTGTTCGACGACGAGATCCACCCGCCGGACGACACGGCGGCGGCATGGTCGATCTCCAACCTCAGCCCCGTGACGTCGGGTGCGTTCGCCGCCGCGCTCGAACTGGTCGAAGAGACCGGCGTCGAGGCGATCGGGGCTCACGTCGCGGCCCGGGTCGAGGCGCTCGAGGAGGTGCTGCAGTCGCAGGGCGCGCACGTCGTGTCGGCGCGGGACCGGCGCGCGGGCATCCTCGCCTTCACCATGCCCGACCACGCGCCCGAACAGATCGGTGCCGCTCTGCACGCCGAGGGCATCGCGGCGACCGTGCGCCCGGAGCACGTGCGGCTGTCACCCCATGCGTCGACGTCGGCCGAGGTGGGTGGGCGGCTGCGGGCGGTGCTGGCGCGACTGACGGCACCCCCGCGACACGTCGTCTCGACGACCGCGGCCGCGGCCGAGCCGGCCACCCACGACGTGCTCGCGGCGCTGCTGCCCGCCGTGGAGGGGTTGGCGGCCATGCTGGGGCCCGGCAACGAGGTGCTGCTGCACGACCTGACGCGGCTACCCGACTCGATCGTGGCCATCGCAGGCGACCTCACCGGGAGGCCGGTGGGCGGCCCCATGACGGATCTGCTGCTCGGCCTGATCCGCCGGGGCACCACGCAGGACCTCGTCAACTACCGGACCAACAGCCCCGACGGTAGGCCGATCCGCTCCTCCACGTTGTTCCTGCGGAACGCCGACGGCACGGCCTTCGGCTGTCTCTGCGTCAACAGCGAACTGCCCGAGCATGTTTCGGCGGAAGCGCCGCGCCGCGACGAGAGCTTCCCGCCCGACGTGGACAGCCTGCAGCGGTTCCTGATCGACCGGGCGGTCGCGAAGGTGGGCGTCGACACGGCCAAGATGAAGAAGCACCACAAGGCGGCCGTGGTCAAGGAACTCGACGAGGCCGGGTTCTTCCTGATCCGTGACTCGGTGGACCACGTGGCGGGCAGGCTGGACGTGACCCGCTACACGATCTACAACTACCTCAGCGAGACGCGGGCCTGAGCCGGAACGCGCCTGGGGTCAGCGGAACCGCACGTGCATGGTCGCCAGCCCGAAGATCTTCTTGCCGCCCGACTTCGCGCCGATGATCAACACGCCGGAACGGGTGTCGGGGTCGAGAGACTTGACCCTACCGGTGAACTCGACGTCGGCGCCCTCGGCCGCGGGCACGACGACGGGCTGCGACAGCCGGATCGCGTAGCGGGTCACCGCACCGGGGTCGCCCGACCACGTCGACGCGAACCCCGCACCCAGGCCCATCGTCAGCATGCCGTGTGCGATCACGTCGGGCAGGCCCGCCAGCTTGGCGATGGCCTCGTCCCAGTGGATCGGGTTGGCATCGCCGGCCACGCCCGCATAGTTCACCAGGTCGCCGCGGGAGAGCCGGGTGTGGTGCACCGGGATCTCGTCACCCACCGCGACGTCGTCGAACGACGGCGTCCCCGGCGTCCGCGTGTGACCGCCGTCGGAGACCGTGATGGCCGTCGCCGGCCGCTCCTCCTTGCGGTAGTCGGCGTCGTTGCCGCCGATGTCGAGGATGTTCATGTCGTGCATCATGGCGCGCTGCACGGCGGCCTTGACCCCGGCGTCGATCTCCTCGCCGGTGACCCCGACGACGGTGGTGTGCAACGTGTGCACGCGCTCCCCGGCGGTGTCGGTGAAGGTGTTGGTGACCGTGATGAAGTCGCGGCCCGCGGTGCGGCGCACCGACGTCAGCTCGACGTCGATGACCAGCTCGTCACCGGCCACGATGGGGCGATGCTGCTCGAAGACCTCTTCGGTCTGGAGGTAGGTGTCGTAGCCCACGACGATCGACTCGAACATCCGGCGATTGCACTGCATGCCCGGCGTGGACGTGAAGGTCAACGGCGCGATGACGTCGGCGTAGCCCAGCTCGCGCGCCGCCGCGACGTCCCAGTGCGCGGGGTGGTAGTCCTGCACCGCGCGGGCGTACTCGCGCAGTTTCTCGCGGCCGACCAGATACGTGCCGTCCATCCGGTAGTAGTGCCCGACGCGGGCTTCTAGCGGTGACGTCTCAGCTGGTGCGTTCACCACAGCACACTAGCGCGGCCGCGATCAGCGTCGGCTCCGCGGTGCTCACCCCGAGGGGTTGGCCTACCGGCACCTGATCCTCGCGGGCCGCGTCTGACGCGATGAGTTCCGCGGCCCCCGCGGGTCAACCCGGCATGGGACTCATCGATCTGGAACTGTTCGCCACCCTCGACCTCGTGGGTCAGGCCCCCGGCGGCCCCGACGAAGACCCGATCGGGTTTCCGTTCGGGGGCTGGCAGGTGCCGCTGATGGACGAGGTCAGCGGCGCGCAGGTGGGCGCCGTCTACGAAGACACCGACGCCCTGCTGCTGGGTAGGCGCACCTACGAGATCTTCGCCGCCTACTGGCCGCACCAGAGCGGTGGCGAGGACGGGTCGATCGCCGACCTGTTCAACTCGATACCGAAGTACGTCGCCTCGCGCGGGCGCCCGGACCTGTCGTGGGCCGGATCCACGCAGCTGGGGCCCGACTTGGCGGCCGCGGTGCGCGAGATCCGCGACCGTCACCGGCGGGTGAAGGTGGTGGGCAGCCTCAACCTGGTGCAGTCGCTCTTGCGCGAAGGGCTGTACGACCGCATCGACCTGTGGCTGCACCCCGTGATCCTGGGCGTCGGCAAGTCGATCTTCGACGGCGGCGCGGTGCCCACGACCGTCGAGCTGCTTCGACCGCCCGAGGCGAGCCCGTCGGGCGTGGTGTATCTGCGCTACGGCCGTCGCGACGGCGCGCCGGTCACCGGGGACGTGGGCGCGTAGCCGCTCACGGCGCGTCGGGCACCTCCTGCGGCGCGGCGACCCAGGCGCTGAACACGGGCACACCGCGCCACGCCTGCGGCCCGGCATCGCGTGCCGCGCAGGCGAGCACGGCGTGAGGGCGGTTGAAGCGCAGCGTGATTCGACGTACCAGTACCTCGCGCTGCGGCCGCATGGACGTCGCCCGCACACCGACCGCGGTGACCGCGGCCGCCCGAAAACCGGTGCGGCCGTAGGTTGCGGTGGCGGTCTGGCGGGCAGCGAGTTCGACGGGCCGGTCCTGCGGCGCCGCGAAGTCCGCCAGCGTCGCCGCCACGACGTCCAGGCCGGGTGCGCCGATGAGGTCGTGGGTGCCGGTCATCGACCACGCAGGCACCAGGCTTTCCCACACGATCGCGGGTTCGCTCGCGGCGATCCGCGGCTCGTACCGTTCGACAACCGTCCAGGCGTGTCCGTCGGTGAGGCTCTCGGGCGCGACGAGGCGGGCCTCGCGACCGTCGCCGCGCAGCAGGGCCGCCACCTGGTGGGCGGCCCGGTCCACGTCGGGTGCGGGAACGTCGGGCGCGGCGGTGACGCTCAGCACCTCGAGCGCCGACGTGCTGCGCGGAGCGGCGACGGCCACCGGCCCGGCCGCCTCGGTGTCGGCGACGAGGTGGATGCCGTCCCGGAATCCGAGCGCGCGGTGCGCGGCGGTGCCGAACGGACCGCCCAATTCGGTGGTGACCGCCAGCGGGGCGTTCCAGGCGACGTCGGTCGCCAACGCCGAGGCGAGTACCAGCGGCGTCGCCGCGTCGAGTGGCAACGGGAACCGCTCGACGAGCCCGTACGTGTGACTGCGCGCCCACTCGTCGGCGCTGCGCTGATCGGGGATGGGTCCGCGCGCCACGGTCTCCGGCAGCGTCGCCGCCCAGTCGGCGAAGGCGGCACCCAGCCGGCGGTCCCACACCGCGCACGCGGCCGCGATCGCCGGGTGCGGGTCGGCGAGCAGACGCCTCGCTCTGTCCGCGGCATCGGCCGCGTCGGTACCGAGAACCGTTTCGAGATCCCGACGACGGGCTCCGGACGTGGCGGGCGCGGCCAGCGCCAGCAGCAGCCACGCGCCCAGCGGGGAACTCACGGCCTCGCCCGCTCGCGCGGAGGCGAGCACCACGGGGTTGAAGCGATCCGCGTACGCGGAGACCAGGTCGGCGACGCTGAGACCGGGCATGGTCGAAAAGCTACCCGCTGAACCCGATTCCACGGCGCTCTTCGCTCACGAGGTGGTGACGACCATTCCGTGGCCGCCGAGGGCCCATGCGGATTCGAAGGTGTCGATCGACACCGTCTCGCCCCTGGTCTGTTCGCCCGCGGTGTCGCCGAGATAGACCGCGTTCTGCGCGGTGTCGACCGCCGCGACGAACACCGTGTGATCGCTGTTCGACCGGTCGTCTCCGCTGTCGCGCAGAGTATCCGAGTTGATCTCCGCGAGCACCTCGTGACCGTTGCCCAGATAGCGCTTCAGCGCGTCCAGCCCCGTCGGCAGACCACCGTCGGCCTGCGCGGCGTCGTTGGTGTACTCGGCGGTGATTCCGTACCGCGCGAGCACCGTGACGATGTCGCGGGCGCACGTGCCGTGACCGGCGATACCGTCCTCGCCGGGGCTGTCGTCATAGGCGCTCTGGCCTTCGGAGCACCTGCTGGGGGTGGACTTCGCCACCCCGATGATGTCCTGCTCGTCCGGTGCCGCTCCGGTCACCTCGCCGACGATCATGCTCGCCGAGACCAGGCCACAGTCGTTCTGGGTCTGTAGTTGCCAGTGCCGATCGGCGGCCGCGGGATCGCCGAAGACGGGTCCGGCCGGCATGGGCTCGTCGGCGATCGGGTCGACGCTGCCCGCCGCGGGCGCCGCCGTCGCGGGCGGGGGATCCGACACCTCATCGGGGTCCTGGTCGACCGCGGGGACGGGACCCGACCCGCACGCGTAGACGTCCGGGGTTGCGGCTGCGCGAGTTTCGGGGGTTCCCGAGGGTTGATCGCCGGCTGCCGGGGCGTGTCCGCAGCCGGTGCCGGCGCAGCCGATGGCCAGGGCGGCGATGACGGCGCCGATGGCCCGTGGCGCACGTCGAATCGCGTTCATCGATGCGCCTCCTGCGACGGTCGTTGCGAGCGAAATCAAAATTATCACGGGCGTCAATGCCGAGCTGGAGGTGCGACCCGCCCGTCTCTGCCGGACCGGCCCCGATGCGGATGACGCGGCCCGGCCGCTTCCCCTCGGTTGGCGCCCCGCAGGCCGCCGCGACACCTATGCTGACGTACGCGTGAGGACGACCAGGTCGCGTCCGCAGACACCTGAGGACGGGTACAAGATGACGACCCCGGCATCGGCTGCCGACGATGCGCTGCCCGAATCCGTTGCCCACACCCGACAGATGGTGCTGGTGGTGGACGACGACGCGCGCCTACGAGACCTGCTGTGCACGGTACTGACCCCGCTGGACTGCGACATCGCGCAAGCCGCTTCCGGCGAGGAAGCGCTCACGGCGTTGCTGCAGCGCAGATTCGCCGTCATCGTGCTCGACATCAACATGCCCGGAATGGACGGCTTCGAGACCGCACAGCTGATTCGCGGCGTCGACGAGCTGTCGTCGACGCCGATCATCTTCCTCACCGGCCAGGCTGAGGCCGGTGACCTGCACCGCGGATACGACCTGGGGGCCGTCGACTTCCTGGTGAAGCCGGTGTCGCGGCAGGTGTTCTTCGCGAAGGTGAAAGCCCTTCTCGAACTGGACGATTCCTTTGCGCGACTGCGCGCCGAGGCGGCCCGGCTGCATGAGCAGCAACTGCAGGCCGCGCGCGCCGCGGAGGTGCGTCAGCGCGAGGAACTGGCCCTGACGCGACGCCGCGAGCGGCTCACCAACATCTTCGCCGAGGCCAGCATCGACCTCCCGTCGCTGGAGCGCAGCATCGTCGCTGAGCTGAGCCAGCTCTTCGACGCCGAGTGCGTGCTGCGGCTACCCACCCCCGACCACGGGTGGCACGACTCGCTGTCGCATTCCGAGTCCAGCCACGCCTCGGAGTTGCTGTTGGCGGTCATGTCCGATCCCACCGCCGAGGGCGTCCGCGCCGCCGTTCCCGCCGGGGCGGTGATGGTGCAGGAACTCACCGCCCGCAGTCAGCGGTTCGGCGTCGTCTGCGTCGGCCGACCCGACGGGCCGCCGTTCAGCGAGACCGAATCCGCACTGTTTCGCGGCGCCTCGGCGGCAGCCGCCCTGGCCATCTCGAACGCGACCCTCTACCGCGTGCAGGCCGAATACGCGGCGGTCATGCAGGCCACCGGCGATGCGATCCTCGCCGTCGACGTCTCGGGGGTGATCCGCAGCTGCAACAAGGCGGCCACCGCGCTGTTCAGCGCGGACAGCGACTCGCTGCTGGGCCGCCGCATCGTCGACCTCGCGGTGGCCGACGAGCGGCAGCGGATGGACGAGCAGCTCGACGTCACGCTGGCCACCCGGCAGGAGGTGTCCCTGGAGATGACGCTCGTGGCTCACGACGGGCGACACGTCGACGTCATGATCACGCTGTCGCCCATCGGCGAATCCGTCGACCTCCTGGTGGCGGTGGTGGTCCACGACCTGACGGAGATCAAGCGCGCGCAGACCGAGATCCGCCATCTCGCCAGCCACGACCCGCTCACCGACCTGGCCAACCGCAGACAGCTCTCCGACCGGCTGGCCCAGCTCGCCGGTGAGGGCAGCATCCGGGACGGGGACGGCCGCGTCGCGCTGCTGTACCTCGACGTCAACGAGTTCAAGACCGTCAACGACACCTACGGCCACGACACCGGCGACGAACTGCTTGTGGAGATCGCCGCACGGTTGCGGGCCGCGGTGGGTTCCGACACCCTGGTGTGCCGGGTGGGTGGTGACGAGTTCATCGTCGTCCTCGAGAACGTGGCGTCGGCCGAGGCCGCGGTGGCCGCCGGCAACCACGTCCTGGCGCACGTGCAGTCGCAGCCCGTGCATTGCAAGCATGCGACGCTGCGCCCGTCACTGAGCATGGGCATCTCGTGCCTGGGCGTCAGCGCCGGGTCGTCGGAGGAGTTGTTGAACCAGGCCGACCTGGCGATGTTCGAGGCGAAGAAGAACCGGCTGAACGAGGCGGTGCGGTACACCGAGCTGATCGGTTCGCGACAACAGGGCAGGGCGAACCTCCGCGTCGAGATGGCCCAGGCGATCGCACGCTCCGATCTGCGCATGGTGTACCAGCCGATCGTCGACGCGGCGACGGGCGCGGTGACCGCGTTCGAGGCCCTGGTGCGGTGGCGGCACGGGGACGAGGAGATCCCGGCAGACGAGATCGTGGCGTTGGCCGAGGACTCCGGCCAGGCGCCGATGCTGGGCCAGTGGATCCTCACCCGGAGCATGGCCGACTACGCCGCCCTCGGTCATCCCGAACTGCGGTTGCACGTGAACCTGTCGCCGGAGCAGGTCCTCGACGAGGGCTTCCTGGGCCACCTCGTCAGCACGCAGCACTCGTACCGCATCGCGCCCGAGAGCATCTGCCTGGAACTCACCGAACGCGCCTTCACCCGCGATCCGTCGCCGGCCCATGCGGCGCTGCGCGGGGCCAGCGAACGCGGGTTCGGCTTGGCCATAGACGATTTCGGCGTCGAACATGCCAGCATGTCCAACCTGCTGCACGTGCCCGTCGATTGGTTGAAGATCGACCGTTCGTTCGTCTCCGAGGTGCATCGCCACGATCGCGCACGACAACTCGTCCGCAGCCAGATCGCCGTCGCCGAGTGCATGCGGCTGGACGTGATCGCCGAGGGGGTCGAGGACCAGCGCCAGGCGCAGTGGCTGCTCGACGCGGGATGTTTTCTGCAACAGGGCTTCTTGTACGCCCGTCCGTTGGAGGCGGCCGAGCTGGCCGACTATCTGCACACCATGACGACGGTGGGGACCGACCGGCGACCGGCGGACGTGCCGGTCGAGATGGGAAATGGATGACGCTCGCGAAGAGACTCGGGATCCTGTGCGGATCCGCGCTGGTGGCCATCATCGCGACGGCGCTGATGTTCACGCTGCAGATGGATCGCACGTCGACCCTGTTCGATCAACGTGCGGCCGCCCGCAACGCCCAGATTGCCGCGCTGGACGTGGGCCTGGACGTGCAGACCTACACCGCGACCCTCAACCGGTTGCCGAACACCGGCGATGCCCGCGAGCGCGACCGACTGCTCGCGACGCTCGACGATCTCGGGCGGTCGATCGACGGCAGGCTGAACGCCGCAGCCGACGAGGACGGCAGGAACGGGCCGCAGTATCAGCAGGCGCTGGCCACGTGGAACGTCCTGCAGCGCGGTGGGGCGACGGCCTCGCCCGCCCGCTCCAACGAGGAGCTGGCCACGCTGGCCGGTCAGCTCCGCGAGATCGGCCAGGACGCGACGCGCGAGGCCGCCGCCGCCAACGACAGGGCAACCCGCGCGGTCGACACAAGCCACGTGATCGTCTGGGGCTTCGCTGCGGTGATCGTCGTGGGGTTGGGGCTGCTCCTGTGGTTCACCAGCCGGAACATCCACCGTGCGGTGACCACGGCTGCCGAGCGTGACGAACGGGCCCGGCGTTCCAAGGAGGCCCAGGCCGACCTGATGACCGAGGTACAGCGCGCCGAACACCTGACCGAGGCGTGTTCGCTGATCGTGTCCCGCACCGCGCGCGCGGTCGACGCCAAGCAGGGTGCGCTCTATCTCAAGCAACCCGACGACGCCGGCCGGTTCGCGCTCGTCGCCTCCTACGCCTTCCACCGCCGCAAGGACCTGCCCACCTCCTACGGGTTGGGCGACGGGCTGATCGGACAGTGCGCGCTCGAAGGGCAGCGCATCGAGATCGCCGGGGCGCCGTCGGACTTCGTCGAGATCGTCTCCGGTCTGGGCAAGACCGCGCCGGTGTCCCTCATCCTCATCCCCATCAAGTTCGAGTCCGAGGTGCTCGGCGTACTGGAACTCAGTGCGCTGCAACCGTTCTCGGACGACGACGTCGAGCTGCTGGAGAGCATCGCGCTGGGTGCCGGCGTGGCCGTCAGCGCCATCGAATCGACCCAGCAGACCCGCGAGCTGCTGCACCTCTCGCAGGCGCAGACCGAGGAACTGCGGACGCAGGAGGAAGAGCTGCGCGCGGCCAACGAGCAGCTGTCGCAACGCGAGGACATGCTCTCGGCGCAGAACGCCGAACTCGAGGAGACCACCGAGGAACTGCGCTCGCAGCAGGAGGAGTTGCGCGCCAGCTCGGAACGCCTGGAGACCCAGGCGAGTGCGCTCGAGGAGAAGAACGCCGAGCTGCGCCATCTGAGCGACTCGCTGGAGGTCAAGGCCGAGGAACTGGCGGTGTCCTCGCGCTACAAGTCGGAGTTCCTGGCCAACATGTCGCACGAACTGCGTACGCCGCTCAACAGCATCCTCATCCTGGCGGGTCTGCTCACCGATTCCGACGATCCCCTCACCGACAAGCAACACGAGTTCGCCGAGACCATCCAGCAGTCCGGCAAGGACCTGCTCAACCTCATCGACGAGGTCCTCGACCTGGCGAAGGTCGAGTCGGGATCCATGTACGTCGAACGTGATTCGATCGACACGGCCGAGCTGGTGACGTTCCTGGAGCGCACCTTCGGCCCCGTCGCGGCCGACAAGGGCCTGGACTACCAGGTGCTGGTCGACGACACCGCACCTCGCCAGATCGTCAGCGACTACACGCGGGTCAAGCAGATCGCCAAGAACCTCGTGGCCAACGCCCTGAAGTTCACCGACGGCGGATCGGTCACCGTCCGACTCTCCGCGGCCCAAGACACCCAGGGCACCCCCGGTACCGGCTATCTGGCCCTGGCCGTCACCGACACGGGTATCGGCATCGACCACAAGGACCACCACCTGATCTTCGAGTCGTTCCAGCAGGCCGCCCGCGGGGTCACGCGGCAGTACGGCGGCACCGGTCTGGGGCTGGCCATCAGCCGTGAGCTGTCTCGCCACCTCGGGGGCGACATCGCGCTGCGCAGTGCGCTCGGCGAGGGTTCGACGTTCACCTGCTACCTGCCGGTGGAGATGCCGTCCCGCGATTCCGATCGGGGCGCTGCGCAGACCGCTGTCGCCACACCCGCTGCGCGCGCTGTCGCGTCCCCCGACGCCGACGACCCGTCCGACCGCTTCGGAACGGTGGACATCTCGGAGGTCCGCTGGCCCGACGGCGACCGACCGGTGCTGCTGATCGTCGAGGACGACCCGACGTTCGCCAAGATGCTCGCCGCGCTCGCCACCGAGGCCGGCTTCGACTCCGTGGCCACCGCGAGCGGTCGAATGGCCCTGGCGCTGGCGAAGGAACGCCAGCCCGCCGCGATCACGCTCGACATCGGCCTGCCGGACATGGCGGGCTGGGTGGTGCTCGACGTCCTCAAGCACGATCTCGCGACGCGGCACATCCCGGTGAACGTGGTCTCCGGATCCGACGACGACGGCCGTGGCCGCCGCATGGGGGCCATCCACACGCTGCACAAGCCCGCCGACGTCGGCGAGTTGCGTTCGATGCTCAGCTCCACCGCGGACTTCCTGAAACCGGGACCGCGCAACGTCCTGGTGGCCGAGGACGACGCCAGCCAGCGCCAGGTGGTCAAGCACATGATCGAGAGCGACGACATCGCGATCACCTGTGTCGGTACCGGGGAGCAGGTCCTGGCCGAGCTGTCGGGGGAGACGACCTACGACTGCCTGGTCCTCGATCTCGGTCTGCCCGACATCGACGGCATCGACCTGATCGAGCGGATCAAGGACCAATTGCGACAGAAGAGCCTGCCGGTCATCGTGCACACCGGCCGCGAGCTGACGACCGTCGAGACCGAACGCCTCGAGGTGCTCGCGTCGGCCATCGTGCTCAAGAACGCGAAGTCCCCGGAGCGACTGCTCGACGAGACCGCCCTGTTCCTGCACCGCGTGGCCGACGACATGCCGGATTCGGCGCGGGAGATCCTGTCGAACCCGCGCCGCGTCGACGAGTCGCTCAAGGGCAACACCGTGCTGCTCGTCGACGACGACGTGCGCAACGTGTTCTCCCTCGGCAGCGCGCTGAAGCGGTACGGCATCACCGTGTTGCCCGCGCGCAACGGCCAACTCGGGCTCGAGATGCTCGCCGAACACCCGGAGGTCGGACTGGTGCTGATGGACATCATGATGCCCGTGATGGACGGGTACGAGGCCATGCGCCGCATCCGCGCGGAAGCGCAGTGGCGCAACCTGCCGATCGTCGCGCTGACCGCCAAGGCGATGAAGGGCGACCGTCAGAAGTGCCTGGACGCGGGGGCTTCGGACTACGTCACCAAGCCGGTGGACATGGACCAGCTCACCTCGGTGCTGCGGGTGTGGCTCGCCGGCCGGCCGCGCACGTCGCCGAGCCCGTCGGAGGGGTAGGCGATGGTCGCCGCGGACGACGCCGGACCCACCGCACAGCAGCAGGAGTTGGCGCGCATCGAGGCGGAGGCGTTCTTCTACACCGTGTTCGAATACCTCGGCTACGACTTCCGGCACTACAGCGACGCGTCGCGCAACCGGAGGCTGGACGCGTTCGTCGAGCGATACGCCCTCGGCACGATCTCCGAGGCGCAGGGGCGCGTGCTGCGGGATGCGCAGCTGTTGGCCGACTTCCTGTCGGCCATGACGGTCAACGTCACCGAGATGTTCCGAGATCCCCACGTGTTCGCCAAGATTCGCACGGAGATCGTGCCGAGGCTGGCGACGTACCCGCGGATCCGCATCTGGGTTGCCGGCTGCGCCACCGGAGAGGAGGCCTACTCCATGGCCATCCTGCTCGACGAGGCCGGTTTGCTGAGCCGCACCACGATCTACGCCACCGACATCGACAGCGACTCGCTGCGCACCGCCACCACCGCGATCTACCCGGCCGACGCGATGGTGCGGGCCACCCGCAACTATCAGGCCAGCGGGGGGCATCGACCGTTCTCCGACTGGTACGTCGCCAAGTACGACCGCTGCATCCTGAGCCAGGAGCTGCGCTCACGGGTCGAGTTCTTCTCGCACAACCTCGCGACGGACAGCACGTTCGGCGAGTTCAACCTCATCATGTGCCGCAACGTGTTCATCTACTTCGAGGACACCCTGCAGTCGCGCGTCGAGAACGTGTTCGCCGAAAGCCTCTCCCCGCTGGGCAATCTGGTGATCGGTCCCCGCGAGGCGCTGACCGACGCCGGGAGGCGATCCTTCACCGCGATCGACCGGCCGTCGGGAATCTACGTCCTTGCCGAGAGTCCGCGTGCCCGCGCCTAGCCTGGTGGTCATCGGGGGCAGCGCCGGGGGCATCAAGGCGCTGCGGGGCATCTTCCAGACGCTGCGGCGACCCGCCGAGACCGCGGTGTGCGTGGTGTTGCATCGGCCCCCGGACTTCTCGCCGCTGGCAGAGGTGTTGCAGAGCTACACGGCGATCCCCGTCGGCGAACCGCTGGACAGCCCGTGGGAGTGCGTGCCCGGCACGGTGACCATGGCCCCCGCCGGCTACCACCTGATCGTCGGCCCGGGCCGACGGCCGGCGTCGGCGCCGGCGACCCCCGTCACCCCGTCCGAGTCCGCCCCCGGGGTGCGCGCCCACCTCACCCTGGATGCCCCGGTGACCTACTCGCGGCCCTCCCTGGACGTCACGTTCACCAGCGCGGCCGTCTTCGGGTCCGCCGCCGTCGCGGTGCTGCTGTCGTGTGCCAACGTCGACGGTGCGGCCGGGTGCGCGGCGGTCAAGGCGGCCGGGGGACGCGTGGTGCTGCAGGATCCGGCGACCTGCGAGGCGGCCAGCGCCGTGAACGCCGCGATGCGCCGGGTCACCCCCGACCACGTGGGTGATCCCGTGGAGATCGGCACGTGGCTGACGCGTGCGACGATGGGTGCATGACTGCCACACTCGTCGCCAAGGACGTGGCGGGTGGCTTCGCCCACCGGACGCTGTTCTCCGGCGTCGACCTGACCGTTGCGCCCGGCGACGTGGTGGGCGTGGTGGGTGCCAACGGCGCCGGCAAGAGCACGCTGCTGCGGATCTTGGCCGGCGCCCTGCCGCCGCTGGCCGGGACGGTCACCGTCGCCCCCGCGGACGCGTTCGTCGGGTGGCTGCCGCAGGAGCACGAGCGGGTCCCGGGGGAGACGGTGGCGGGGTACATCGCGCGGCGAACCGGTTGTGCCGCAGCGACGGACGCCATGGAGGCCGCCGCAGCGGCGATGGCCGACGGTGACGACGCGGCCACCGATGCCTACTCGGTGGCGCTGGATCACTGGCTCGTCACCGGCGCCGCCGATCTGGAGGAGCGGTTGCCTGCCGTGCTCGCCGACCTCGGGTTGGACACCGCGACGATCCGCCCCGACGTCACCCCGATGACGGCGCTGTCGGGTGGCCAGGCGGCCCGCGTGGGGCTGGCGGCGCTCGTGCTGTCGCGTTTCGACGTGGTGCTCCTCGACGAACCGACCAACGACCTGGACCTCGACGGGCTGGCGCGGTTGGAGCGCTTCGTCGGCGACCTGCGTTCTGGCGTGGTGCTCGTGAGCCACGACCGGGAGTTCCTGTCGCGCTGCGTGACCCGGGTGCTGGAGCTGGATCTGGCGCAGCACACGACGACGGTGTTCGGCGGCGGGTACGAGAGCTACCTGGAGGAGCGCGAGGTCAATCGCCGGCACCGGCGCGAGCAGTACGAGGAGTTCGCCGACAAGAAGGCGGATCTGGTGGCGCGGGCTCGGATTCAGCGGGAGTGGTCCAGCCAGGGGGTGCGCAATGCGATGCGCAAGGCGCCGGACAACGACAAGAATCGCCGACGGGCGCAGACCGAGTCGAGCGAGAAGCAGGCGCAGAAGGTGCGCCAGATGGAGAGCCGCATCGCCCGCCTCGAGGAGGTCGAGGAACCGCGCAAGGAGTGGACGCTGCAGTTCACCATCGGGGCGGCGCCGCGGTCCAGCGCGGTGGTGGCCACTCTGGCGGAAGCCGTGGTGCGCCAGGGGGATTACGTGCTGGGTCCGGTCTCGCTGCAGGTGAACGCCGGTGAGCGCATCGGGATCACGGGGCCGAACGGGGCGGGCAAGTCGACGCTGTTGCGGCTGCTGCTGGGGCGCCGCGCGCCCGACGGGGGCCGTGCGAGTCTGGGTGCCAACGTGGCGATCGGCGAGATCGACCAGGCGCGAGGAGAATTCACCGGGCCGGAGCGGCTGGTCGACCGTTTCGAACGGCACGTGCCGGAGTGGCCCACCGCCGACGTGCGCACGTTGCTGGCGAAGTTCGGGCTGGGCGCCGACCACGTCGAGCGACCCGTCGACGACCTGTCGCCGGGGGAACGGACGCGGGCGGGTCTCGCCCTGCTGCAGGCCGTCGGCACCAACGTGCTGGTCCTGGACGAACCCACCAATCACCTGGATCTGCCGGCCATCGAGCAACTCGAGCAGGCTCTCGAGTCCTATGACGGCGCACTGCTGTTGGTGACCCACGACCGCCGCATGCTGCAGAACGTGCGGTTGGATCGCCGGTGGCTGGTCGACGCCGGGACGGTCACCGAGTCGTAGTGCGGCCTGCTCTAGAAGGGTGGCGGGTTGGCGTCGGCGATGGCTTCGTTGGTGGCGCGTTCGCGGGTGTGGCGGGTGGTGCGTTCGGCGGTGCGGGTGCGGCGGCGTAGGGGCATGCGGGTGGTGCAGTGATCGCGTCCTGGGG